>DASUEW010000313.1:0-11284 GCA_036274875.1 Ilumatobacteraceae bacterium | reverse complement strand
ACCATGCCTCCGCTGAGGCGAACGCTCGCCCCACACTGTCGATCGCCACCGGCACGCGCGCAACCTCCTCGAGCTGGGCGCGCAACGGAAAGCCCTTCCACTCGGGAAGCAGCGCCGACGCCGTTCCTCCCACGACACGATCGATCGGGCCGGGACAGGCCACGCCGCAACGCGTCGGCCGCGCGCCCTCCGGTGCGGCCGCGATCACCCTGTTCACCAAGCGTGCGAGTGTCGGCCACACATGTCGCGACGGCGTCGCCACCCGATCGCGAACGATCAACTTGCCGGCGTCGTCGACGACGCCTGCGGCGAGGCGGGTGACGCTGAGGTCGATCGCGAGATACGTGATCTGTGAGCGTGCCGGCGGTGCATCCGATGGCGACGAGGAAGACGACAATGGAGTCGACGACGATGCGATCGGGGCGGCCGCGTCGGTCACGCACGCGCAACCTAGCGCCGGACGCTTCGCGACGCCGCTCGTCGTTGCTCGATCTCACATTTCGCCGCTCAGGGTCTACCCTTCCCGGAGTGACGGAAACAGCGGTGCCCTCGACGTCGACAAGCGCGGAGCGAGGATCGCGCGCCGCAACGACCACCACGGGCTTCGCAGCGCTCTTCGACGCCATCGTCGCCAACGTGGCGCTCGTCGTCCACGGCAAGCGCGACTCGATCGAGTTGGCGCTCATGGCGCTGCTCGCTGAGGGCCACCTGCTGATCGAAGACGTCCCGGGAGTCGGCAAGACCAGCCTCGCCAAGGCGCTCGCGGCCTCGATCGATTGCGCCTGGAAGCGCGTGCAGTTCACCCCCGACTTGCTGCCCACCGACCTCGTCGGCGTCAGCATCTACGAGCGGTCGACCGAGAAGTTCCGGTTCCAGGCCGGCCCGCTGTTCGCCAACATCGTGCTCGCCGACGAGATCAACCGAGCCTCGCCGAAGACCCAATCGGCGTTGCTCGAAGCGATGGAGGAGCGCCAGGTCACCGTCGATGGCACGACGCGTGCGCTGCCGCCGCCGTTCATGGTCATCGCGACCCAGAACCCGATCGAGCAGGAAGGCACGTACCGCCTTCCCGAGAGCCAGCTCGACCGCTTCCTGCTGCGGATCTCGCTCGGGTACCCCGGGCGCACCGCCGAGATCGCGATCCTCGACGGGCTGGGCTCGGCCGAGGCGCTGCGCCATCTCGTTCCGGTCGTGTCGAGTGACGAGATCAAGGCGATGATCGGCGAGGTCCGGGGTGTCTACCTGGCGAGCGCGCTGAAGTCCTACATGGTCGACCTCGCCGAGGCGAGCCGCCGCCACCCGGGCATCGAGCTCGGTCTCTCGCCGCGGGCCACGCTGCAGTTGTCGGCTGCGGCACGCGCCTACGCGGCCGCCCGCGGCCGCAACTACGCCACTCCGGACGATGTGAAGAGCGTGGCGGTGCCTGCGTTGGCACACCGCCTCGTCCTGCGCTCCGATCGCGGCGCGCGGATGACGGCGGCCGACGCCATCGGCGAGGTCCTCGCTGAGGTGCCTGTCCCCGTGGCCCGCTGAGATGCCGACCCGTCAGGGCTGGACGATCTCTGCCGGAGGCCTCGTCTCGCTCGTCGTCGGACGGGTCTTCGGGATCCTCGAACTGTTCGTCATCGGCACCGGACTGCTCGTCGCCGTGATCAGCGGCGTGCTCGTGGTACGGATGCGCCGGCCCGAGATCTCGATCGGGCGGTGGGTCCACCCGTCGGTCCTCACCGTCGGCGACACCGGTCGGGTCGACCTCGGGGTGCGCAACGACAGCCCGTTCCGATCGCCCAAGGTCGACCTTGCCGAACCGGTGGGTCCCATCAACACCGCCCGCATGACGCTGTCGCCACTGCTGCCGGGCGACCAGGTGACAGCCGGCTACCGCATCCCGGCGACCCGGCGCGGCGTGCTGACCTTGGGACCGCTCGAGATCGAACGCCGCGACCAGCTCGGCCTGGCGGTGTCATGGAGCATCGGCGCCGGGGCCACCGACGTGATGGTCGCCCCGCGAACGGTCGACCTCTCGATGCCCGCGCTCGGGCACGGTGTGCTCGGCCGCCACCTGATGGCGCAGGCCCAGCGCCTCGGCCCGGGTGAGTTCCACGCCCTGCGTGACTACATCGACGGCGACGAGCCGCGCTCGATCCACTGGAAGGCATCGGCTCGGTCCGAGGAGCTCAAGGTTCGCGAGCACACCGCCGAGGGAGTGCGCCGGTGCATCATCGTGCTCGACCGCAGCGAGGCCGCGTACGATCTCGATGCCGACGAGGACGTCTTCGAGCGGGCGATCGTCGCCGCGGGCAGCCTGGTACAGGGCGGCGACCGGGCCGGTCTCACGACGCGCTTCGTGACTGGCGGTGGCATCGACCTCCGCGGTCCCGAGGTCGCCACCCAGACGCTACGCGTGCTCGCACCGCTCCAGCTCGGCGAGCCGATCGTCGAGCTCGAGCGCGATCCGGGCGAAGGCCTCGGTCTGGTGATCGTCGTGACCTCGTCGAAGTCGGCCGCGGCGTGGCGTCGGGCCGAGCAACTGATCGATCCGACGCTCACCCGCGTCGGCGTGTTCACCGCCCAGGCCGACGCCGGGAGGCTGTCGGTCGATGCGACGTCGATCGAGAGCTTCCAACACGGTTGGGAGAAGCTGGCCGGGGCGACGGCCCTGAGTGCCCGCGACCGCCTCTTCGAGAGCGTCGGGACTCGAGAAACCGTGGCGGCGGTCGATCAGGATCCCGATCGTGCGTGGCGAAAGGTCGGCGTGTGAGCTCGACCGAGCTCCGGCCCCTCGACCGCGACGTGGCGGCGACGTTCGCGCTCGCCGTCTACAGCATCGTCGTCGGGTTCGGCCTGGCGCGGGTGTTCGGGAGTTGGGACTTCGCCGACGACGTGATCGCAATCGTCGTCGTCGGTCACGGTGCGTCGCTGGCGCTGCGTCGGTGGCGCGTGTCCGGGTGGATCGCGGTGCCGACCGTCGTGCTGATCCTCCTCTGGTTGATCGCCCTCCAGAGCTACCGCTCGACGTTCAATGCCGTCTTCCCCACGGGAGCCACCTGGGACCTGTTCCGGCTCGAGACCGACCTCGTGCGCGAGCAATTCCGCACGGCCGTGGCGCCCGTGCTGTACGGCGCCGGTTGGGCGACGTTGTCGGGTTTGGCGATCATGTCGGTCGTCGTGCTGTCCGACACGTTCGCGTTCCGCGCCGAAGCTCGCGGCGAGGCGTTGGTGCCGGGCGGCGTGTTGTTCGTGTTCATCGCCGCCCTCGGCACCGACCGCAGCTCAGCGCTCGGGACCGACAGGAGTCGGGTGGTGCTCACCGCGGCGCTCATCGCCAGCGGGTTCATCGCCGTGTTCGCGCTCCGCACCCTGCACGACCGGCGGCGCCGTGTCGAATCGTCGGCGTCGATGCGAGGAGCACGTGCACTGGTGTTCCCCACCGCGATCGCGACCGCGGTTGCGATCGGGGTGATGGCGGGCATCATCGGTCCGCGTCTGCCGGGTGCCAATGCCGAGCCGCTCTACCACACCCGAGTCAGCGGTGGCGTGACCGAAGTCCTCAGCCCGCTCGTCGACATCCGATCGCGGCTCGTCAATCGCACCAACACGCTGCTCTTCCGCGTGTTCTCCCCCGTCGAGTCGAACTGGCGATACACCGCCTTGCCGCAGTTCGACGGCCGGACGTTCCGGTTGCCGAACCGTGAGCTCGACGAGGCCAGCGGGTCACTCGGCACTGTGCGCGCCGGCGCCGTGACGTTCACCCACGAGATCCAGATCCAATCGCTCGGCGGCCAACTGGTGCCGGCCGCCGCCGATCCGATCCGGGCGTCCCCATCGGATTCCCTGCGGTTCAACGCCGACACGTCGACGCTTCTGAAAGTTGGCGACGAGCTCGGGCTCGGAGAGCAGTTCACGGTCGAGTCGGCATCGCCGGACCTGCAACCCGAGCAGCTGCGTGCCGCCGCACGCGAGGCGCCGCCCGACCCGATCTACCTGGAACTGCCCGACGACTTTCCCGGCTCGATCGGTGACCTCGCGCGCGAGGTCACCGCCGGCGCGGCGACCGACTACGACCGCGCGATCGCGCTCCAGAACTGGTTCCAGAGCGAGTTCAGGTACAGCCTCCAGGTCCAGGCCGGTCACGGGACCTCGGCGATCGAGAGCTTCCTCATCGAACGCGTCGGGTACTGCGAGCAGTTCGCGGCCACGTTCGCGGCGATGGCGCGCACGCTGGACATCCCGTCACGAGTAGCCGTCGGGTTCACGCCTGGGCTGCCGGGACTCGACAACTGGTACAACGTGCTCGGCAAGAACGCTCACGCCTGGCCAGAGCTGTGGTTCGGCGCCGCTATCGGATGGGTGCCGTTCGAGCCGACACCCGGCCGTGGGATCCCCGGCGCCGAGTCGTACACCGGCATCCCGGCCCAGCAGGACACCACACCGGCCCAGGCGGGTACGGGTGATCGACCACCGGTCACACCGACGACACGCCCGACGGCCGCCGAGTTCAACGATCCCGACGCGCAGTTCCCGGTTCCGACCGGCCTTCCCAATGGCCGCCCCGACGACCTCGAGGCAGCCACCGTGTCCGACACGAGCGAGGGCCTGCCGTTGTGGCCGTTCGTTGCGATCACGCTCGCGGCGGCGATCGTGGCGGCTCCGGCTGTGGCGCGCCGGTTGCGTCGTCGCATCCTGCGCCGGGCGCCGGCCGAGGAGCGCATCGTCCATGCGTGGCGTCGCGCCACGTCGTCGTTGCGACTCGCGGGGGTTGCCGGCCGGCCGTCGATGACGACGAGGGAGTGGGCCACCGCGACCGCGACCTTGCTCCCGGTCGCCGCGCGCCCGATGTGGTCGTTGTCGGGCGTTGTCGACTCGGTCACGTTCGGCACACCCGGCATGCTCGATCTCGAGGCCGTTGGCCCGTACGGCAGCAGCGTCGCCCGTGACTGCACCGCGTGGGCGCACCAGATCGAGGAGATCGCCTCGGAGACGCTGACACCGCGCGAGCGGTTGGTGCGCTACGCCACCGACTGGGGTTGACCCGTCGCGACCATCAAACCGTCTTGACGCCGTCCACGGCGAGGGCGAGGGCGACGGCCATTGCGAGTGCTGCGACCATGCGCACACCGGCGGTCCAGGCGACATGGTGACGCTTCGTGACGATCGTCGCCAGCCACGCCAGGCTGAAGCTGACCGCCGCTCCCACGGCGACGACGGCGACGCCCTCATCGGCGCCGACCGACACACTCACCATGACCAGCTGCGGGGTCAGCAGCACCGGGATCAGCAGCGGCAGCACCACGCGTCCCGGGCCCCCGACCGGGCCCTCGCGGGCGATGGTGGGAGCACCGACGATCAGCCACCGGGCACCGGCGATCCCGAGCACCACGGCCGCCGCCACGCGGAACGTCCCGAGCGTGACGTCGAGGGCGTCGAGGATCGGATCGCTGACGCCGGCGCTGACGATGGCGACTGCACCGGCGATCGCGGCCGCCGCCGCCATCGCCAGGCGACGCTCCCGTGGCCACAGCGCGACGGCCACGGCAATCGGGTTCACCGCCGCGACTAGCGCCAGCAACGATCTCACGAGCCCACCGGCCCGAGCTCACCCGCCGCGACGAGGAGGCCCGATAGCGCGTGCTGCTGATCGTCCATGCGAGTCACGTCGTAGCGAAACCAGGCACCCTCGACGAGACTCGGAGCGGTCCACGCCTCGGCTTGGCGTCGATCGGGCTGGCGTTCTGCGAGCAGCGCCGCGCCACATACGACCCGCGCGTCGAGTGGGGTCCGCAGGTCGGCGAGGCGGTCGTCGCTGTCAGCAGCCTTGGCGAGGGCCCCGAGCCCCTCGACCCACACGCCGAGACCGGCACCGCGCGCCCGCGTGTCGATGAACGGGATGGGCCAGCCGCCCTTCTGCGACTCGGCCCGCACGAGCAGGCCGAAGCGCTCGGCGAGCGACCTGGCGTAGCGGACGTGGTGCTCGTCGAGCCCCCACCCCGACACCTCGGCGAGTGTGTAGGCCGCCCACTGATCGGCCCATGGCGGGAAGTCGAGACCCTCGACCTCGTCACGTGCGGTCGCCAAGTAGTCGAGCACCCGCCGGGCGTGTGCATCCCAGCCCTCGTCGGGGAAGAGGTTGTGCAACTGCGCCATCGCCCACGCGGCCTCGCCCGTCGAGTACCTGGAGGTCTGACTCGGGATCGGCACCTCGGCCTGCAGATCGTACCCGCTGAGCATTTGCCCTCCGGTGGTGATCTGGCCGACTAGGAACCGACCGAGTGCCCGCAACTCGACGTCGTAGCGGTCGTCTCCCGTGGCGTCGCGTCGCTGGGCGAGGGCCGCGGCCATCAGCGCGCTCGCCCCGAGGCGGGCCGACGTGTCGTTCTCGACGAAGGCCACGCCGTCGCCGGCGGGCGCGAGGTTGTCGAGCATCACGGCGAGCGCGGCGTCGGCCGTCTCGATGATCTCCGGATGGCCCGCGCGGGCGAGCTGGTACAACGACATCGTCACGCCGGCATGGCGAACGATGTTGTACCCGGGAGCGACGCGATCGGCGTCACGGTCGTACTCGTAGACGTAGCGCCCGTCGGCGCCCTGCGACCGCTCGATCCACGCTCCGGCAGCACGGGCGGCGGCCTTCAGCTCGGCGCGGGATGAATCGGGGCAGTCCTCGGGCGCCAGGGCGCTCAACCGGAGGCCGGCGAACGAGCCGACCCACAGCGCGGCGGCCGAAGCGATCCGCGCGCCCCTCCTCATGCGGCCACCATCGCGCGCGCGTGGCGGCGATGTCGTGACGCGAGAGCCCGCACCGGCGCGACCACCGGGAACGTGAGTGGGAGTCGGCTGAGCAGCAGGCTCACCGCGGCGAACCGCGCGTGCACGATCCCGTCGCGGTCGACGACCGTGACCAGCGGCTCGGATTCCCCTGCTCGCACCACACCGAAACGGCCGAACCAGTCGCCGGCGCGCACGAGTGTCATGACGGCACGACTCGTCGCCGCGTCACCCCCGACGCGGACGATGCGGTCGCGGGTCGACGGCGTCACCCAGATCGCGAGGGCAGCGATCGCGGCGTAGCTGAACACCTCCACCGACGCGCTGACCTCGATGAGCGCGTGGAACACGATGGCGACCCAGACCGCGGCGAGCCGTGTGCGACCGAACCACAGCCCGACGCCGATGAACAGCTCCGTGAGCACCGCCGCCGGGCCGACGGCGTAGTACATCCACCGCTCGAGGAGGAGATCGACCGCCCAACCGGGGAGCGGCGTCGGCTCCAGCACGTGCTGGTAGCGCACGACGCGGTCCCACAGCACGAGCCCGCCGAGCCAGTCGGGATCGACCAGCTTGCTGAACCCCGACGCCAGGTAGACGAGGCACACCTGGGCGCGCAGCAGCCACAGCGGCCAGAGTGCGGCGACGTCGGGCAGAGTCGGCCGACCGCGGCGCCGGCGCCACCAGGCGTCGATCGACAGCACCCGGCCGGCGGGCAGCAGGGCGATACCGCCCAGGACGATGGCGAGGAACGCCCGGTTGTGCCGGAAATGCGTCTGGCTGAGCAGCAGGTTGGCGGCGACGACGAGGAACGTCGTGACCGTCGCCAGCCGGGTCCACAGCCCGACCGCCATGAGCACCGCGGCCGCGGCGCCGATCCACATCATCGCGAACCACATCCGGTCCGGCACGTCAGGAAGCCACGGGATGAACGGCTCCCAGAAGTGGTCGTCGTACGAGATGCGGTCGCGCGCGTCGCGAAGGAACGGGCGGAGGTGCAGCAGCGTGATCGGACCGATCGCGATTCGCACCACGGCGATGGCGCGCACGCTGCCCGACCAGTCGAGCGCGGCATCGAACGGCGACCTCATCAGATCCTGCTCATGGGACGCTGCGCTCGACGCTGCGCAGGAGAGTCGTCGTCGGGCCACGCGTGTTCTCGAAGGTCGTCACCGTGGCCTCTAGGTAACGGGTCTCGTGGTCGTTCGGGGTGTGTGTGGCCACCCAGTCCAGAGCGTCGTCGAGGAAGTCGACCGTGGCCCCGACACCCATGTAGGCGTGGCGCAGTCGGCCGGGGCCGCGCAGGGCGGCCATGTCGACCAGCTCGTCCCACTCATATCCGGACCACCCACCGCTGATCGGCACCCGATCTCCGTTCCAGGTGACCCGCACGATGTCGGCCTGCCACGTGCTCGATTCGTTGAACGGCTGGAACGCGAAGAACTTGTGCGGGTCGCGGTAGCCGTTGATCGCGAAGCCGATCTGGACGGCCAGGACCGCGCCGATGAGCCCCGTCACCAACCTTCGGCGCAGACGCGTCAATCCTCGGAACGGCGACCGGGACGGCGGGCCCCGCCGAGCCAGGCGCTGATCGGGAGCGCGCCGAGGCGTTCGCGGCCCAGCACGCGGATCTCGGACTCGAGCAGCACCGCCATCACGAGCACTGCGACGAACCCCGCGAACGCCAGCCAGAAGCTGACCGCCAGCCCGGAGATCGTCACCGCCAGCCCGGCGACGAGGCCCACGAGCAACAGCACGAGGCGCCGTCGCGAGACGCGATAGCCGCGGTTCGAGAACGTGGGGTCCTGTTCGAGCTCCTGCTCGATCTGGCGGAGGATCCGCTGTTCGTCCTCAGAGAGTGGCATTGGTCATCCCGGTTGATGCTGAACCCATCATCGCACGTCCGACCCTCCCGCTCAACGCGCCGGTTCAACTCGCCGGATGATCAGGATCATCTCCGGCATCATGGTTCGGCGTCATGATCGGGGCCCCACTGCTGCGCACCGGGACGGACGAGGCGCAAGCCGGTACGTCCGACGGAGCTGGCCGGGCCGATCGCGAGCGCACCGAAACGGTCACGGATCTCGTCGACGGCGCCGGCGGCGCGGCGCGTCGACGAGGCGCGCGCCGACGACGGTGTGTCCGCCTGATCGAGCAGGCTGAGCTGTTCGACCGGTTCACCGAAGTTGCTGGTCGACACACCGAGCAGGCGAACGCCCTGCGTCGGGTCGATTCGATCGAGGAGTGGCCGCAGCGCGGCGACCAGCGACGGTCCCGTGTCGACCGGTTCGGATCCAGTCGTGGATCGGGTGATCGTCTCGAAACCGGCAAACCGCACCTTGAGGGTGAGAGTCCTGGCGCCGGTGCGCCGCTCTCGCAGGCGTGAGGCGACGGCGTCGCACAGCCGTACCAACTCGCGATCGAGGTCGGCCGGGTCGTGCAGGTCGTGGGCGAACGTCTCCTCGTGGCCGATCGACTTGAGCTCGCGGTTCACCTCGACCGGACGGTCGTCGATTCCGCGCGACAGGTCGAGCAGGTGTGCACCGTTCGCCCTCCCGAGGCTGGCGATCACCGCCGACTCGTGAATCGCGGCGAGATCGGCGACGGTGTGGATGCCGAGCCGGCGCAGTCGCTCGAGGGTGACCGGCCCGACCCCCCACAGCCGCTCGACCGGGAGCGGGTGCAAGAACTCGAGCTCGCGTCCGGCGATCACCTCGACCACACCCGGGCCGGGTTCGACCCGGTCGGGACGGGCGACCGGCTTGGCCTCCACGGACGCCAGCTTGGCGAGGAACTTGTTCGGCGCGACGCCGACCGAGCACCCGAGCCCGAGCTCGGCCCGCACGTCGGCACGGATCCGGTGGGCGATCGCGACACCGTCGCCGAACAGGCGGGTCGCGCCGGTGACGTCGAGGAACGCCTCGTCGAGGGCGAGCGGCTCGACGACCGGCGTGAAACGCCTGAAGATCTCGTGCACGTCGCGGCTGACCTCGGAGTACAGCCGATGGTCTCCTGGGAGGAACACCGCGTGCGGGCATCGCCGTCTGGCGACGGTCGCCGGCATTGCCGACGTCACCCCGAAGCGCCGTGCCTCGTACGACGCTGCGGCCACGACACCTCGCGGTCCGGTACCACCGACCACGACCGGCTGGCCGACGAGCTCAGGGTGTCGGCGCAGCTCGACCGACACGTAGAACGCGTCCATGTCGACGTGCAACACGACGCGAGTGCTCACGGCGTCAGTCTCGCAGATCCCGTCCGGCCAGGGTGGAACATCTGTTCGTCGAACCGACCCGTCGAGTGGCGCGTCAGCCGCCGCTGCGGCGACGCTGGCGCCGGCCGCGACGATCGGCGACCCACAGCCGGGCGACGAGCAGCGCCGCCTCGTTCACGATGCCTTTCGACATCTTCGACTCCCCGTGGCTGCGGTCACGGAACGTGATCGGGAACTCGACGATCTTCCCACCGGCACGCACCAACCGGTGCGTCATCTCGATCTGGAAGCCGTAGCCCTCGGCCCGGACCGTCTCGAAGTCCATCCGCGACAACGCCGTGCTGCGGTACGCCCGGTAGCCGGCAGTGGCGTCGTTGACCGCCAGCCCGAGCACACCCGCTGCGTAGCGATTGCCCCAACGCGACAGCCACCGCCGCCGCCACGGCCAGTTCTGCGTCAGCCCTCCTGGCACGTATCGACTGCCGATCGCGAGGTCGGCGCCGTGCTCGACGTTGGCGACCAGGGCCGGCAAGACAGCTGCATCGTGCGACAGGTCGGCGTCGATCTGCACGCAGACGTCGGCACCCATGTCGATCGCCGCCCGCAGCCCGGTGCGATACGCGGTTCCGAGCCCCGACTTGTGGTCGCGTTCGATCACCGTGATCCCGCCGAGCGTGTCGCCCAACTTGCGCGCCCGCTCGGCGGTTCCATCGGGGCTCCCGTCATCGACGACAACGATCTCGATCGACGGCACGACGGTGCGGAGCGCGCCGAACAGCACCTCGATGTTGTCCGCCTCGTTGTAGGTCGGCACCACCGCCACCACGCGCACGGCGCTGAACCATAGGCGGGCGGGCCGGCCAACCGCGGCTGTCGGCACTGCCCCGATGCGCAGCCGGAAGATTCGCCAGCGCAAATACACTCGGGCCGATGTCCGAGCCGCGACCCCTCTCGGCGATCCCCTCCCCTGCGGCCAGGGTCGTCGCGTTCGTGGGCATCCTGCTCGGTGGCCTGGCCGGCGCACTGATCGGGTTCGCCCTCGTCGACCTCCAGTGCGATGGTGAGTGCGGCCTCGCCAAGGGTCTCGGCATCCTCGCCGGGGCGGTGATCGCGGCCGGCGGCATGGCGATCGTCGCCGTGCTCGTGCTGCGGGCGATGGGTGAATGGCGTGAGATCAGCGACCGTGACTCCACCGGGCACGCGCCCGGATGACACGCTCCCGCAGGAAGAGACCATCGAGCGGATGAATCCATCGACCGCGGCGACCGGACCCGACGATCCCGACGAGCTGCTCGAGCTGGCGAC
>DASUEW010000312.1:0-3922 GCA_036274875.1 Ilumatobacteraceae bacterium | reverse complement strand
CTGCGCCGGGGCCACCGGTTTCACGACTGGCAAGATCACGAGCCAGCACGGTCTCATGTACTCCAAGCTCGTGGAACGCCACGGCGAGGATCGGGCAAGGGCGTACGCCGGCGCTCAACAGTCCGCGCTCGAGCAAATCGTCGAGATCGTCGCCGAGCAACAGATCGACTGCGATCTTCGCCGAGCCGACGCGTACGTGTACACCGAGGACCCCAAGCGGGTCGCCGAGATCTCCCGGGAATACAAGGCGACGCGAGCGCTCGGGTTGCCGTCGCAGCTCGTCGAGGGCGATATCGGCTTGCCGTGGACGGTGGCCTGCGCCGTGCGCTTCGCCGACCAGGCGCTGTTCCACCCACGTCGGTATTGCCTCGGGTTGGCCGCCGCGATCGAACGCAGCGGCGGCACGATCTTCGAGCAGACGCGAGCCCTCGACGTCGAAGACGGGAACCGCGAGAAGAACGGAGCGAATGTGGTCGTGACGACCGCGGGCGGCGTGGTCCGGGCGGATGCCGTCGTACTCGCGACGCAGACCCCGATTCTCGATCGAGGTGCGTTCTTCGCCCGCACGCAACCTCATCGTTCGTACGTCATCGCGGCGCGTTGCGACGATCCACCCGATGACATGTACATCAGCGCCGAACAACCGATTCGCTCGGTGCGGCCGCACACCGATGCCGATGGCAGCGTCTTGATGGTCGGGGGCGGGGGTCATCGCACGGGGAAGGACGATCACACCGAGCAGCAATACGGCGACCTGCGACGATTTGCAGCGGAGCGGTTCGACGTGTCGGCCAACTGGCAGTGGTCGGCGCAGGACTTCGCGCCCGCCGACGGACTGCCGTACATCGGACCGATCACCGGCGGTCATCCGCACACGTTCGTGGCGACCGGATACGCCAAGTGGGGGATGACCAACGGGACGGTCGCGGCGATGATCATCGCCGATTCGATCCTCGGGCGCGAGAGCGAATGGCGAGAGGCGTTCGATTCGACGCGTATCGATCTTCACCGATCCGTCGGAGTCGTGGGTTCGCAAGGGCTCAGCACGGTCAAGTCGGTCATCGGCGACCGCATCGCGTCGCTCGCCGCCAGCGGTGTGGACAGCCTCGCGCCGGGCACCGGAGCAGTCGTGCGTGCCGGCGGACATCCCGTGGCGGCGTTCCGACACGAGGACGGCACGATCGACGCGGTCTCGCCGCGTTGTACCCATCTCAGCTGCATCGTGCATTTCAACGAGGCTGAACGCACATGGGATTGCCCGTGCCACGGTTCGCGCTTCGACCTGAAGGGTCACGTCATCGATGGCCCCGCGACCCACGATCTCGAAACGGTGCACCTGGTCGCCGACGACCCGGCCGCGAACTGACGCCGCGCAGCCTCGACGAATCCGGCGACGAGCGTCAGCGCGACCCGGTGCGCCTCAGGCGGTATGTCGGATGACGAGGATGGCGATGTCGTCCTCGGCTGGACCGCCGTCGAGGAGTGCATCCAGGAGGGCGTCGGTGAGGTCGCTCGGGATGAGCCCGGTGGCCAGCGTGGTGAGTGCGGCGGCAATATGCTCCACGCCGACCTCGAACGGCCGATCGCGGCGCTCGACCAGCCCGTCGGTGAACATGACCAGTCGAGAGCCCACCGGGAACGGCACGGTCGCGGCCACTCGTAGCGTCGATGGGAGTCCGATCATCGGCGCGTTCGCGGCGTCGAGCCGCCGGATCTCACCGGTGGGGAGTTGCACGAGAGGTGGGGGGTGCCCGGCGGTGGCGTATGTGACCATGCCTCGGGCGACATCGACGACGACGAGGGCTGCGGTGGCGAGGAGAAGTCCAGACCGCTGGATCAGGACACCGGACATCTCGCTGAACACGTCCGCAACCGCGACGCCGGAGTGGAGCAGTGCCGTGATCATTCCACGCAGCAGGGCCATATCGGCTGCTGCGGTGAGACCGTGCCCGGTGACGTCGCCGACGACGAGGGCCAGTCGTTGATCATCGAGGAGGAGCCCTTCATACCAGTCCCCTCCGACCGACACCGTCCTGCTCGCGGGGAGGTATCGAGCCTCGGTCTCGACTCCGCTCATGACTGGGAGCGCGCCCAGCAAGCTGGCGGAAAGCTCGACGATGAACTGGTGATCGGCGTCGTAGCGCTCGGCGCGTTCGATCGTCGCGGTGCACAGCTCGCCGACGGCGTGGAGAGCACTCTGGAGCTTGTCGGTGAATGTCGTCGGTGCGGTCCACGCAAAGCCGATCACTCCGACGAGCGTTCCGTCCTCGCGATAGAGCGGGAGTGAGGCCGACGCTTGGATCCCGGCGGCGACGGTGTCGGCGACGATCCCCGGGAACCGCTCGCGGTAGGCGTCGAGGTCCGGCAGCAGGATCGTGACGCCCGAGCGAGCCGCAGCCGCGATCGGAAATGGTGCGCGGAGGGGCACGTCCGTGTACCGGTCGGCGATCTCCGGGGCAAGGAACGTACCGTGGAAGAGCCGCAAGAACTGTCCAGAGCCGTGCAGCGTCGCCATGTTCGAGTAGTCGGCGCCAACACACGCCGCCGCCCGCATGGCGACGAATTGGGCGACTTCGGTTCCTGTCGCCGGCAGCGGCAACGATCCGAACTCGCGCGCCGGCACCTGGATCCCCGCGAGCAGATGTTCAGCCGAGGCGACCGGTGGTTCGTTGGACATGAGTTCCTCGAGGCGAACGCAATAGGCAACGCGGCGTTGTAGCGCCGTCACACGACAGCCAGGCAACGACGAACGCCCTGTCCGCCAAAGCGTCACGCTACCTGCCCGGCGGATCGCGCCTCACACAGCTGCATTCGACACCGTCCGACAGCGCGGAGTGTCGTCTGAATCGGAGTGACGTGATTGAGGTCTCGCCGTCCGTCCGAAAAGGATGCAGACTGGTAGCACGACCGACCGACGTCTCGCGGGGGTTTCTCGTGCGTAGAGCCTCATCTGATCTTCCTGATCTGGTTCCCCTCCTGTCACGCGGCAAGCACCGCAGCCCGCGCAAGGGGGCGTGCTTCATGGAGATGGCTTCCTACCTCGCCGGTGAGCGATGGAGCGACTGCCCCCGCTGCACCCATCCTTTGCTGGCGTCCGTGGCGCGGCTCGTCAACGATCTCACGTCGGACCGCAACCGGCGGCGGCTGGTCGAGCTGATCCCGTCGGTGATCGGGCTGAGGACGAACGATCCCCGCGCCGACGTCCGCATCGCCCTGCGGTGCGCGACGTCGGCGCTTCCGATTGCCTCTGCCGAGCGTCAGAACGCCCTCGCCGTGTCGGTGCTCGCAGCCGAGAGGACCCTGGCAGCGCTGGAGGGCCGCCCGCCCGGCCGCCTCAGCGCCATCAGCGCGCGGGCAATGGACAGCGCGCCGCTCGCTGCCCGCTGGGCCCGCGCCTTCGCCAGCCCTGAGGTGTCCGTCGACCGGTTCCGCAGGTTCGGCGCACCGAACACCGTTCGCGTCGCCGTCCCGGGGATCGCCGAGGCATGTGTGCCCAATCCCGACGACCGCTTGCACGAGCTGCTCCTCAACGTGATCGCAGAATGCGCGGCCGTGTGCGGTCGGGAGACGGCCGTGGACCCGGTCAATGCGGAGGTGTGACCCTCGCAGATCGCGGTAGCAGGGCACGCGTCTCCCGTTCACGCGCGGCAGCCGCCTCGACGGGGAAGTCGGACATGTTCCCCGGCCCGTGCCGTCAGCCTTCGTGGTGGTGTTCGCCCCCGTGGGCCGACGCGAGCGCGGCCAGGTAGAGCTTGTGCGACCACACCTGGAGTCCGAGCACTGCCTCGACGTATTCACGGGCTTCGGGAACGCCGGCGTCCACGTTGGTCTTGAGCTGCAGGGCATGGTCGAGCCTGTGCTTCACCTGCTCGGCGATGACGTCCTGGAGCACGCCGACGAGCTCATCGGGCGAACCGGTCTC
>DASUEW010000311.1:0-2292 GCA_036274875.1 Ilumatobacteraceae bacterium | reverse complement strand
ATGTCCCGGCGCTGGCTGAGCGGGTCGGCCCGGATCACGTCATCACCATCGCCGGCGCGGGCCACGCGCCACAGCGCACCCATCCCGAAGCGACGATCCTGGCGATCCTACGGGCGCTGGCCTGACCACCGACGGGATCATTCGGGTGCTGCTCCACGGCCTGAACGGCATGCACGGCACCCAGATCTCCGTGCCGCGTGAGGCCATGCTCCAGCCCGATCGCGACCGCCTGGAGGAGCGCTACGCAACGTTTCGCGCGGTGAGCTAGTGGGCTGGTCGCGCCCGCCGTGACCCGAAACGTCCGTCCGATGGTTCTATGTCATCGATGGGCGAGAGAATCCAGCCGATGCGCAGCACGGCCACCGAGACTGCCGTTCCGCGAGCCGCCGATCTCGAAGATCAGCTGGCGGCGTTCTTCGATGCGCACTACGAGCGGATGGTCCGCCTTGCTGGCCTCGTGTGCCGCAGCGGCGTCCTCGCCGAGGACGCGGTCCAGGCGGCGATGGAACAGGCCTGGCGGCGACGAGCATCGCTCCGAGAGCCGGATCGCATGCGGTGGTGGCTGGATCGCATCGTGGTGCGAGAGGCCATCCGCCTGAACCGACGACCGTGGTGGAGTCGCCTCACCGCCACGCATGCCGATGAACACGCGTCGCTGCTGCCCGATCCGGCCGGGGAGACGACGCCGCACCGAGTCGCCCTCGTCGCGGCCTTCGAGATGCTCACGCCTGAGCAGCGGGCGGCGTGCGTGCTTCATCTCCACCTGGGATACGGCGTCGCGGAGACGGCCGAGCTCATGGGGGCCGGCGTGGAAACGACGCGATCACGGCTGCGACTGGCCCGTCAGCGATTGCGGGCGGAGCTGTCGGAGGACGAGAGATGACCATCGGCAACGACGACCACATTCGCGCGTTCCTCGCAGACGAGGCACGGCGCGCCGTGGCGGCCGCACCTTCGCTGGACCAGGCCGTCGGACGGCTGGCACCGCGGGTGGGCGGGCGATCGACGGGTGCTTCGCGGCGGCTGGTGCTCCTGGTGGCAGCCACCCTCCTCCTCGTCGCGGCACTCGCCACCACACTCGTCGTCGGCAGCGGGCTCGTGCCACGACCCTGGGAGAAGCCCGCGGTGGACCTCGGAGTCTTCGAGCCGGCCGCCGGCCGGATCGTGTACTACTCCGACTCCAGCCTCTGGGCCGTCGATCCGGCCACGCCGTCAGATCCGCCGACGCGGCTGGAGATGCTCTCCGAGGCGGGCATCCCGCTCGGATGGTCGAGCGACGGGACGCGGCTGCTGATCGAGCGGGACGGGGGTCTCTTCGTCCTGAACGGCGACGGGTCGGAGACCAAGCTGACCGATGGGCTCGTCCACGCTGCGTCGATCTCTCCCGACGGGTCCCGCGTCGTGTTCGTCGGCCTGACCCGGTCGTCTGGAGGCGGATGCTGCGACTACGCGCTGTACGCCGTCGACGCGAACGGCGGGCCCGCCGAGAAGCTCGTCGAGGCTCGATACATCGTGGAACATCCGACCTTCTCTCCCGATGGGACGCAGATCGCGTACGTGGACGGCCACGGCGATCGCGATCACACCGTGTGGCTCATGGACGCCGATGGCAGCGACGCGCACCAGGTGCTGGCCGTCGACGCGACCGCGGCTGAGGGTCTCGTGCACGGTCTCGCATGGTCACCGGCCGGCGATCGGATTGCGATCTCGATCGAGGGGACGATCTCCACCTTCGCACCCGACGGGTCGGACTTCACGCCCGTCATCAGCGGCGGTGATCGGCCGTACTGGTCGCCGGACGGATCGCGGATCGCGTACGCGCTCTCGTGCTTCGAAGACACGCCCGAATGCGGTTTCGCCATCGCCGACGCAGACGGCTCCAACGCAGAAGAGGTTGGCTTCGGAGTGCTCGGACCGTGGCATCCCGGCGCAGATTCGCCGTGAGGCGCTTCGCCTGCGCGACGTTGGTCGCCACAATCCTCGCGGGTCTCGCCTGCGTCGCTCGACGAGATGTCGTGGTGCTGGCGAAGGATGCCGAGCACGACGTCGAAACGACCGCCGGCAACCTGTGGGAAGCCGCTGACTGATCAGGGGGTTCCTCGTGGCCGCGGGATGACCGGCCACCATCGCGCCAGGCCCAATATCGAGATGGTCCCGTAGAAGCGTGTCACGGGGATAATGCCTGGCCACGGGACCTCGACCTGCAGGTGTCCACTAGAGGCCTTCAACGTCCGAGCATGTTCACTTCTCGCCGAATCAACCCGGGCGGCTCGCGGGACATCCTGGAACTCG
>DASUEW010000310.1:0-4090 GCA_036274875.1 Ilumatobacteraceae bacterium | reverse complement strand
GGACCGTCGACGACGAGCGCGGTGATCACGTCGTCATCAGCTGCGACGACGGTCGCACCGTGCGCTCCAGCCATGCCGTGCTCGCGATCGGCTCGGTGCCGAACACCGAGTCGCTCGGGCTCGATGTCGCCGGTGTCGAAGTCGACGCCGGTGGCTACGTCCCGATCAACCAGCACTGCGTCACCAACCAGCCGCACATCTACGCGGCCGGCGACGTCAGTGGCAAGCTCCCGCTGTCGTCGGTGGCCGCGATGCAGGGCCGCAAGGTGGCCGAGCACGTGATGGGTCTGCACACCCGTGAGCACCGCCATCTCGACTACGACAAGGCGGCCTCGGCGATCTTCACCGAACCCGAGATCGCCGACGTCGGCCTGGCCGAAGCCGAGGCGTTCGCGGTGGGCCGCAAGATCCGGGTCACGAAGGTGCCGTTCTCGGCGACGCCGAAGGCGTTGATCAACAACGACGCGAGGGGCTTCGTGAAGATCATCTCCGACCCGGCCACCGGCGTGGTGCTCGGCGGATCGATCGTCGGGCGCCACGCGGCGGAGTTGATCTCGGTGATCGCCCTCGCGGTCACGGCCAACCTGAAGGTCAGCGATATCGTCGAGAGCCTGCTCGTGCACCCGGCCCTCGCCGAAGCGCTCGTCGACGCCGCCGAATAGATCGGCACCAAACCCCGAACTGTCTGCTTCAGATCGCGCGTGGCTGCATCTGACGCAGACAGAACGGATGGGTGGGGGGTTCTACGCCGACTGCCAGACGACCTCGCCGGCCTCGATCGTGGTGGCGATCAGCGGCACTCCGGGCCGGTAGACGAGGTGGGTGTAGCTCGGCGCGTCGAGGATGACGAAGTCGGCACGGCAGCCGGCGGTGATGCGGCCCACGTCGTCGCGCCGGAGCGCGGTGGCACCGCCGAGGGTCGCCGCGGCGATCGCTTCCTCGGAGGTCATGTGCATGTCGCGAACGGCGAGCGCGACGCAGAGCGACATGGAAGTCGTGTAGCTCGAGCCCGGGTTGCAGTTGGTCGCGATCGCGACACTGGCCCCGGCGTCGATGACCCGGCGGGCGTCGGGGTACGGCTGGCGGGTGGAGAAGTCGGTCGCCGGCAGGAACGTCGCCACGGTCGATCCGCCCGCCAGCGCCTCGACGTCGGCGGCGGTGAGGTGGGTGCAGTGATCGGCCGACGCACACCCGGCCTCGACGGCGAGCGCGACGCCCGGACCGGGGCCCAGCTGGTTGGCATGGAGGCGCAAACCGAGCCCGGCGGCACGACCCGCTTCGAGCACGGTCCGGCACTGATCGGCGTCGAACGCCCCGATCTCGCAGAACGCGTCGATCCAGCGCGCGTGCGGCGCGCACGCAGGGAGCATCTCCGAGCACACGTGCTCGACGTAGTCGTCGGCACGATCGCTGAACTCGGGCGGTACGACGTGCGCCCCGAGGAAAGTCGTTTCGTCGGTGATCTCGCCCGCGATCCTGAGGCACCTCGCCTCGTCGGTCGGGGTGAGGCCGTAGCCCGACTTGATCTCGGTCGTCGTGATCCCGGCCCGCCGTCCCTCGTCGCGCCGTGCCGCGGCGAGGGAACGCAATGTGTCGTCCGACGCCGCTCTCGTCGCGCCGACCGTCACGTTGATCCCGCCGGCCTCGTACGGGTGTCCGGCCATCCGCGATGCGAACTCCGCCGAGCGGTCGCCGGCGAACACGAGGTGGGTGTGGCTGTCGACGAAGCCCGGGAGCACACAGCGCCCGGCGGCGAGGATCCGCCGGTCGGCGGCCGGTGCACGACCGGTGCCCACCGAGACGATCGCGGCGCCCTCGAACACGACATGGGCGTCGGTGAGGATGCCGAGCGCGCCGTCGCCAGCCGCAGGATCGTTCGTCACGAGCACGCCGATGTGGTCGAGCACGGTCGTCGTCACACGGCCTCCGTGGCTCTCGCCATCTCGTCGGCGACATCGATGCGCACGTGCGCTCCGCCGCGTACGATCACCTCGCCACCGACGACGACGTGGTCGACGTCGGCCGCGGTGGCCGCGAACACGACGGACTCGAGCAGGTGCTCGCGGCGGGCGCCGGCCAACCGCACGGAGTCGAGCCGAACCGTGCACAGGTCGGCGAGCGCACCAGCCTCGATCCGCCCGCCCTCCGGCCAGCCGAGGCTGGCGTGGCCATTGGCGGTGGCGGCACGCAACAGGCTCGGCGCGTCGTGGTTGCCGCGCACGAGGCTCGCCAACCGCTCGTGGTTCTCGACGGCTCGCGCCTCCTCGAACAGGTCGATCACCGCGTGTGAGTCCGATCCGAGTGCGAGTGGCGATCCGGCGTCGCGCAACGCCAGCGCTTGACCGATGCCGTCGGCGAGGTCGCGCTCGGTCGTCGGGCACGAGCACACCGTCGCACCGGTGGCGCCGAGCACGGCGACGTCGGCGTCGGTGAGGTGGGTCGCATGGACGGCGGTGAAGCGGGCGTCGAGCAAACCGTGCCGGTCGAGCAGACCTACCGGTGTGATGCCGTAGGCGGCGACGCATTGCTCGTTCTCCGCCGGCTGCTCGGAGACGTGACAGTGCAGCGGCACCGCTCTTTCGGCTGCCCACGCGGCGACGACCTCGGCCGACACCGGATCGACGGCGCGCACGGAGTGGACCGCGGCGCCGACGCGGGTGGTCGCCGACGTCAACCTCTCGAGGGCCGACGCGCGTGCCGCCCACCCGAACGCGTCGCCATCTCCGAAGCGCCGCTGGATCGGGTCCATCTCGACTCCGATGCCGCCGTGCAGGTAGCACGTGTCGAGCAACGTGATGCGTATGCCGGCAGCCGCGGCCGCGTCGACCATCGCTTCGCCCATCGCGTTGCGATCGTCGTACGGCACGCCGTCCGGCCCGTGGTGGAGGTAGTGGAACTCGCCGACACACGTGATACCGGCGAGCGCCATCTCGGCGAACACGGCCGTGGCGAGGCGGTGATACGACTCCGGCGTCAGGCGCTCGGCCGCCGCGTACATCTGCTCGCGCCACGTCCAGAACGAGCCGACGCCGATCTGGGTGGCGCCGCGCAACAGGCGGTGGAACGCATGGCTGTGGGCGTTGGCCAGGCCGGGCAACGTGATGCCTGAGAGGCAGGTGGCCGTCGACGGCGGTTCGCTGACGCCGGGGTGGACTGCCGTGATGCGGTCACCGTCGATGTCGATCGTCACTCCGGTGGCGACGGTGTCACCGCCGAGCCACGCCAGCTCGCACCAGTAGCTCGTCGTCACGAACCGACCCGCCGGACGAACTCGGTGATGCGGGTCAGGAACGCGTCGCGGTGATGCAGCTCGAACTGCTCCCACGTCGTGAGTGAACGGGTGTCGTGGACGCGGTCGAGGAAGAGCATCCCGTCGAGGTGGTCGCACTCGTGCTGATACGTGCCAGCCGTGAGGCCGCGCTTGATCTCGTCGTGCTCGACGCCGTCGCGGTCGAGCGAGCGGACGCGGATGTTGACGCAGCGCATCACGTTGCCGCGCAGGTTCGGTACGGACAGGCAGCCCTCGTTGATCTCGACCAGCTCGTCGTCAATGGGCTCGATCACCGGGTTGACCACGATCGTGAGCGGGATCGGTGGCTTGTACGGATAGCGCGGATTGTGGTTGACCTCGATCGTCGCGATGCGCACCGACTCGCCGATCTGCGGGGCCGCGATCCCGGCCCCGTTGGCCGCGCGCATCGTGTCGACCAGGTCGTCGATCAACGTCTGCATCTCGTGACCGGCGAGCTCGTCGGCCGACACCTCCCGTGCGCGCTGTCGGAGCAACGGGTGCCCGACGGTGAGGATCTCGCGCACCGCCACGCTCAGTCGTGCTCCCGCATCGGGATCCGTACGCCCCGCTCGTCGGCCACCTCGATCGCGCGCTCGTAGCCGGCGTCGGCGTGGCGCATGACGCCGGTGCCGGGGTCGGCGGTGAGCACGCGTTCGAGCTTCTGCGCGGCGAGCTCGGTGCCGTCGGCGAGGCACACCATGCCGGCATGGATCGAACGGCCGATGCCCACTCCGCCACCGTGGTGGATGCTGACCCATGTCGCGCCGCACGACGTGTTGACGAGGGCGTTCAACAACG
>DASUEW010000309.1:0-7599 GCA_036274875.1 Ilumatobacteraceae bacterium | reverse complement strand
ACGGACCATCCTCACCCGGCGATGACCCACGGCGAACCGGCCACTGTCCCGGCGATCCATACGGTCGAAGCATGACCACACTGACCCCTCCCCGCACAGAACCGGCCCGACCACTCGACCCTCCGGCCTCGCCACCCAGCGCACCCCCCGTGAACGCCGACCCACCACCACCCCCCAGGCCACGGCGCCGGGGTGTGTGGTTCCTCGCTGGCGTGCTCAGCGCGAGTGCCGTCGCGGCATCGGCCGTGGCGGTGGTCGAGTCCCGCAACGACAGCGGATCGCCGCCCGGTGCCACCGCTGTGGCAACCGACGCTCCCGGGCTCGGAGGAGGGGAGTCGGCCCGTGAGATGAGCATTGCCGGCGACGTCGTCGACGTCAGCCAGCTCGTCGCCGATGTGCGCGACGGTGTGGTGTCGATCCGCACGACGGTCATCGACCCGCGCGACATCTTCCAGACCACGACCGTCGAAGGTGCTGGCACCGGCTTCGTCGTCGATGCCGACGGCCTGATCGCCACCAACGCCCACGTCGTCGCGGGAGCGACCGACGTGAAGGTCACGTTCGACGACGGACGTACGGTCGACGGCACGGTGCTCGGGAGCGACAGCACCGACGACCTGGCGGTCGTGAAGGTCGACCGCACCGGCCTGCATGCGCTCACACTCGGCGACTCGCAGGCGCTCGCGGTCGGCGAGCCCGTCGTCGCGATCGGCAACGCCTTGGCATTGCCCGGCGGCCCGACCGCCACGTCGGGGATCGTGTCGGCGCTCGACCGTTCGATCGACACCAACAACGGAGAGCACCTCGAGCACCTGATCCAGACCGACGCCGCGATCAACCCCGGGAACTCCGGTGGGCCACTGCTGACGCTGGACGGCTCGGTCATCGGGGTCAACTCGGCCGGCGCGGATCAAGCCCAGAACATCGGGTTCGCGATCGGCATGAGCGGCGCCCGGCCGATCCTCGAACAGCTCGAGGCCGGTCAGCACATCAAGCGTCCGTTCATCGGCGTGCGGACCCGCGTCGTCGACAGCCAACTGTCGCAGATGCTCGACCTGGGGGTCGACCACGGCGTCCTCATCGCCGACGTCACCGCCGGGTCGCCGGCCGAAGCCGCCGGCCTGCGACGGGGTGACGTGATCACCGCAGCAGCTGGTACCGACATCGACAGCGCCGACGACCTCACGCACGCGATCACCGAGACCGGCGCCGACCACGACCTCGACCTGCAGGTCAGGCGTGGCGACGAGCGGCTCGACATCACCGTGACGGTCGGGAGCCGCGACGCGTGAACGCGATCCCTTCACGCTCGGACTTCTTGACGCATGAACGTCACGTACGCCGCGGCGAAGAGCACCACCGTGCCGGCGACCAGGGTGACAAGCTGCCACCAGGCGAGGCTCAGGCTCTGATCGAGTGGCAACGTCGTCGGCAGCGCCAGGTCCGCCTCGTCGAGGACCAGGATCCCGGTGCTCTGGCGGGCCGGGTTGAGCAGCACACCCGTCGCCTCCTTGTAGAGCTGGTCGGGCGACAGCCTTCGCACGGCCAACTCGAGGCGGGCGTTGTCGAGCACGTTCTCGGTCGTCGCGTCGGAAGGAACGCTTCGGAGCGAGTCGGCGACGACCCCGGCGATCAGCCCGGCGAACAACGTGAGCACGAGCCAGATCGCGATCGCCGCGAGCGCGGCCGTCGCCGCCCGGCGGCTGGCCACCGACAGCACGAGGGCGAGCGCCAACCACAGCGAGATGTACACGATCGCCACGACGTAGAACGCGAGGATCCGGATGACATCGCCGCTCGTCGGCCCGATGCCGAGGCGGATCGCTCCGTAGCCCGAGACGATGGCGATGACGCAGCCGAGGGCGAGGGCGATGGCGCTGATCCCTGCCGCGAACTTGCCGTTGATGACCTCGTCGCGATGGATCGGCTGGGCGACCAGCCGAGGCAGAGTGCCTTGGGCGCGCTCGCCGTTGATCGCGTCGAAGCCGAACGCGATCCCGAGCAGCGGGCCGAGGATGCCGAGGAACTCGTGGAACGCGGGCACTCGCTCGGGCGACAGCGTGAACAGGAGCAGGAAGACCGAGGGTGTCTGGGTCGCCGAGTCGGCGGCATCGCGGATCGGTCCGCTCGCCGAGTGCACGGCGGCCAGCCCGGCGAGCGACACGAGAACGAGGAGGATCAGGAACCGGATCGAGCAGACGTGATCGGCGAACTCCTTGCGAGCGATGATCCGCCAGCCGCCCCGGTAACTCCTGTCGACGTATGTCGTGTCGAGGGCAACGTCATCGCCCGTTGTCGTGCCGTCCGTCGTGGGAGTCGTCGTGGGGCCCGTCGCCGTCGTCATCCTCGGCTCTCGCCTGGCTCGTGGAAGTGGCGGTGGTAGATCGCGTCGAGGTCGGCGCCCTCGCGGGCGAGATGGGTCAGGTACCCGCCGCGATCGGTGACGGCGCGGTGCACGCCCGACCGCACGTCGCGGCTGGCGACGACGACGAGCCGTCCGTCAGCGGGGCGCACGTCGACTACGCCCGCGACCCCGGCGAGCACGGTCGCCGGATCGTCGATCCCGTCGACGCCGACGGAGAAGACCCACTGATCGAGGTCGGTGGCAAGCTCCTCCACCGTGCCGAGGGCGACGAGCCGTCCCTTGACGAAGATCCCGATCCGGTCGCACACCTGCTCCACCTGGTGCAGCAGGTGCGACGACAGGATCACGGTCACACCCTGCTCGTCGCTCAGGCGGTCGACGAGCTCGAGCAGCTCCCGGACCCCTTCCGGATCGATGTTGACGGTCGGCTCGTCGAGGATCAGGATCGACGGCCGTTTCACGAGCGCGTCCGCGAGTCCGAGTCGCTGACGCATGCCCCGCGAGTAGCCCTCGACCTTGTGGTCGCCGACGTCGGACAAGCCGACGAGCGCGAGCAACTCTTCGACACGGCGCTCGCCCTCGGTGAACGGCAACCGGTTGAGCGCAGCCGTGTAGCGGAGGTTGTCGCGCCCGCTCATGTTCTCGTAGAAGCCGACGTCGTCGGGGAGGTAGCCGACCCGCGACTTGACCCGCAACGGATCCCGGGTCGGATCCATCCCGTCGACGCTCGCCGATCCCGATGTCGGCTCGGCGAGGCCCAGCAGCATCAGGATCGTCGTCGTCTTGCCCGCACCGTTCGGCCCGAGGAGCCCGAACACCTCGCCGCTGTAGATGTCGAGCGAGAGATCGTCGACCGCGACCGTCTCGCCGTAACGCTTCGTGAGACCTTCGGCCCGGACGGCGACCGGTCGTTCCGTGCGGGCCGGTGGGGGGATCGTGTCGGATCGGCTCGCGCTCGCCATCAGCGCCGCCCGAATCGGATGAAGACGCCGGCGAGCACGGCGATCGCGGCGGCGATCACACCGATCGCGACGACACCGAGCGTGCGGGATCCCTTGAGCGCGAAACGCAGATCGACGTTGCTCGACTCGCTCCCGGCGCTCGATCGCACGGTGATCGCGTAGTCGCCGGCGACGGCGTTCTTCGCCGGCGTGATGATCGCCGTCACCTGGGCCGTCTCGTTGGGCTTGACGCCGGTGATGACGTCGGGTTCGAACGACACCTCCCACCCGGTGGGTGCGGTGGAGGCGAACTTGACGTCCTCGAGGTCGGCCGTTCCCGTGTTCGCGACCACCATCGACAACCGCTTCTCGTTGTTGGCCCGACCCGACACGTCGAGCCGCTGGTCGGCGGTGCCCAGCGTCAGTGTCGGCGTGCCGGTGACCTCGGCCGTGAGCGAGATGTTCCCGCTCGCGCCGTTGGCGGCGGCGACCGTCACGTCGATCGGGTAGCTGCCCTCGGCCGCCGTGTCGGGCGGCGTCGCGGTCACCGTGACATTGCTCGTCGCGCCGGCCTCGATCGTGACCGTCGCCGCCTTCGCCTCGGCCGTCGGGGAGGCCGTGACCGACCAACCCTGGGGGGCCTCGGGCGAGAACGTGAACGTCTGGCCTTCCGGCGTGTTGTTGGTGATGGTGAGCGTGTAGCTGAACGCCGATCCGGGGTCGCCGCGCAGTGATGGGAAGTCGGCGGTCAGCTGGATGCCGGTGTCGACCTGCTCTTGCACCATGAGCCGCATCGCCAACTCTCGGGTATCCACGCCGTCGGATGCCATGAGGACGACCGGATACTCACCGCCCGCGGCGTCGGGCGGGATTGCGACCTCCAGCGTCACCGAACCGGCCTTGTCGGGGGTCGCCGTCACGGACTGCACGACGAACCCGCCGCCGCGCAGCGTCGTCGTCCATCCGTCGGGAAGCGTCGCAACCTCGAGGTCGACCGATTCGGTGACACTGGCGCTGACCGCGACGTCGAACTTGATCGTCGAACCGGGTTGGGCGGCGATCGACGGGTACGGCGTCGAGATGGTCAGTCCGGGGTCGGCGCCGGCCCGCCCGCCGTGCGCCGCGACGAGCATCGCGACGACGGCGAGCGCGCCGCCGAGACGAAGGGCGGGGCGGGGGCGTGGGGAGGGCATGCGTCCACCTCGGTGTGTCGGTTCATCTCGGCGTCGTGCGCCGGCCGGGATCCGACCCGCGCACCCCAATCGTGCGATCTGATACGTCAGCGGCGGGCGAACGCTCGATGTGCGCCAGGTAAGCGTTCGTCGCATGCCCGATCAGACCCGGTCGGGTGTTCGCCAGGCGTGGACCCGGGTCGGAGCTGTCGGGCGTCGGGCTGTCATCATGCTCCTCATGAGCAAGATCGACCCGCCCTTCCGCGCCGACCACGTCGGGAGCCTGCTGCGCCCACCCGCCTTGCTGGCCGCCCGCCAGCAGTGCGCCGCCGGCGAGATCACGGGCGCCGAGCTGCGCCAGGTCGAGGACGTCGCGATCGCCGACGCGGTCGGCAAGCTCGAGGCGATCGGCATGCGCTCGATCACCGACGGTGAGTTCCGCCGCACGTGGTTTCACCTCGACTTCCTCGAACAGCTCGACGGCGTCGCCGTCACGGGCAACATCGCTGCCAGCTCCGACGCCGCCCAGACCGTCCACCTGACTCCACCGAAGCTGTCGGTGGTCGGGCCGCTGCGGCGCACGCACGACATCCAGGTCGCCGACTACCAGTACCTCGCATCGGTGGCCACCCAGACGCCGAAGGTCGCGATCCCGTCGCCGACGATGGTGCATTTCCGTGGTGGTCGGGCAGGGATCGACATCGATGCGTACCCCGATCTCGAGGTGTTCTTCGCCGATCTGGCGGCGGTGTACCACGCCGAGATCGACGCGCTCTACGCCGCGGGCTGTCGGTATGTGCAGCTCGACGACACCAACCTCGCCTACCTGTGCGATCCGGTGATGAGAGCCGGCGCCGTCGAGCGGGGCGACGACCCGGACGCGCTCCCACACGCTTACGCCGAGCTGATCAACGCCGCGATCGCCGGCCGTCCCGACGACCTCACCGTCGCCGTCCACTTGTGCCGCGGCAACTACCGCAGCACGTGGTTCGCGCAGGGCGGGTACGAGCCCGTCGCCGAGGTGCTGTTCAACGAGCTCGACGTCGACGCCTACTTCCTCGAGTACGACGACGAACGGTCGGGCGACTTCGCGCCTCTTCGTCACGTGCCCTCCAGCAAGACCGTCGTACTCGGGCTCGTCACGAGCAAGCGCCCCGAGCTCGAGTCGTACGAGGAGCTCGCGGCACGGGTCGGCGAGGCCGCCAAGTACGTCCCCCTCGACCAGCTCTGCTTGAGCCCCCAGTGCGGGTTCGCCAGCACCGTGGAGGGCAACGCCCTCACCGAGGACCAGCAGTGGGCCAAGCTCGCCGACGTCGTCGACACGGCCGCGCGCATCTGGAGCTGAGCCGGGTCGTCGCTCGAGAGACGCCGCGCCAATCGTTGTTTCGCCGAGTGCGGTCGAGCTCGCGCGCGTCGTGGGGACAGCGTCCGTAGTTGCGCAACCGCTCGCCGTGAGAGTGTTTGAGTTCGGCCTCACGGCGGGAACACCACGCTCGCGACCGGCCCGGCTGAGTCCAACCCTGGGGGGAGGCTCGGACGACCGATCGCCTCACCAGCGGCCGCCAAATGACCGTGCAACCGCCCTCTCCAGTCCCGCTGGAGGGCGGTTGCGGGTGAGGCTCCTCCGGACGCTGCTCGGGCGCCGGCGCAATCACCGACCTGGGTCGGGTCCGCCGGTCGCCGAGCATCTGGGTGGCTGATCCTTTCGGCACCCGCGAGGACCAGCAGCCCAGAACGAAGTGACCGACCGGAACACCTCGACGCGCGTGGCGCTTCTGTAGGCCGCCTGACACGCCGTCGTCTCAGCCCTCCATGTACCAGTAGCAGCCGTACTGGTCGGGGTCGCCCCAGCTGACGCTGTCGCGGGCGGTGAGATCGGTGCGGTTCGAGAACTTGATCTGGTCGAGGCCGATCGTGGCGAGCTCGTCGCCGATCGCGATCGAGCGCTGGAGCGGGTTCCAGCAACCGCTCTGGTTGCGGGACTCGTGGTTGATCGTGCCGACGCCGACGAGCGTGCGGCCGTCGAGGCGGGCCACCACGGCGCCGCCCGCCGAACCGGTGATCCCCGATGCCAGGCACTCGACCTGGGGGCCACAGTCGCCCCAGCCCGGCGACACGGGCAGCACGATCGTGCCGTCTGCGGGCCAGAAGAGGAACGCCTTGTGGTCCCACTCGACGTCGCTCCATCCGCCGATCGCCAGCGTCGAGATGCGCTGCGGGTTCGCCGGATCGCTGACGTCGAACAGCGACAGCTGGGTGCCGAGCGTCTGGCCGGTGTCGGTCGCGTCCTGGCCGACGCCGAGCAGCAGGCCGTCGCCGACCGGGTGGAGGTAGGCCGAGTAGCCAGGGATCTTGAGCTCGCCCGTCAGTGTCGGGTTCGCCGGATCGGCCATGTCGATCACGTACAGCGGGTCGGTCTGGCGGAACGTGACGACGTAGGCCGTCGGGCCGAGGAAGCGCACCGCGTAGATCTGCTCGCCGGCGCCGAGTCCCTCGACCACCGAGAGCTGCTCGAGCTCTTCGCCGTTGGCCCGCAGGGCGTAGACGGCCGACTCGCTCTCGCCGGTGTTCCAGTCGTCGATCGTCGTGGCGACCCGAAGGACACCCTCGTGCTCGCTCATCGCGAACTGGTTGAGCAGCCGGCCCGGCACCTCGCCGGAAGCCTGATAGCTGGCGGAGGCGCCCTCGCCGAGCGTGAAGGCGTGGATCAGGGTCGGCGGCGCCTCGTTCGGATCGGCGGTCTGGTC
The DNA here is from genome assembly GCA_036274875.1 of Ilumatobacteraceae bacterium. Taxonomy (GTDB): domain Bacteria; phylum Actinomycetota; class Acidimicrobiia; order Acidimicrobiales; family Ilumatobacteraceae; genus JALOLG01. The sequence continues at coordinate 374 of DASUEW010000309.1, read as the reverse complement.
GCCCTGCTGCACGCGCCAGGTCCAGTCCCACGACTGGGTCGCGACGTAGAGGCTGGTCGTCGACGCGTACACCGTCTCGCCGGTCGACACGATGCCGGCCGAACCCTCCGGCGTGGCCTCACCGTCGAGGTCGATCGAGGCGATCCACGTGACGCCGAGACCCGAGAAGTCGCGAGGTGCGGCGACGTTGGCGCAGTCGAGCGACTCCTCCATCTGACCGAACGTCCCGTCGCCGGCTTCGTCGAACCAACGCGGCAGCCAATCCTGGACGGCTGACTGGTCGATGATCTCCTTGTTACGCTCGAGCGCGCGGTCCTCGTCGAGCCCGAACTGGTCGGGGTGGACGAACGGCAGCCGGGCGGCGAGCGAGCTCG
>DASUEW010000308.1:0-5315 GCA_036274875.1 Ilumatobacteraceae bacterium | reverse complement strand
GGCTGGGCCCCGGTGAGCTCGGCGAGCCGGGTCACGAGCAGCTCGCGGTGGTCGAGCAGGTCGTGGGCCGCCGACGGAGTCGCGGCGATCTGAGCGTTCAGTGTGGCGATCTCGGTCGCCAACCCGTTCGCCTCAGAGGCCAGCGTCGACAGGCGGCCGACGGCGGAGGCCTTGACGCTGGCGACGTCGGCCGCGGTCGTCTGCAGGGTCGAGATGAGCGACGACGCCCGCTCGAGCAGCGCGGTGCGCGAGGCGAGGCTGCCCGGGTCGTTGGCAACGTCGGTCCACCCGGCCCAGAACTCCTGCAACTGGTTGGCGAGGCCGACATCGCTCGGCTCGGGGAACAAGCCCTCGAGCCGTGACAGTGTTTGACTCGACAGCTCGGCGAACGCGCTCGACCCCTGCTCACGCACCGCGCGGGCGGCGAGGAGGGCGTCGTACGACCGCGAGACGCCGATCACTTCGACGCCGTAGGGGCGTACTCCGGCACCCGAGAACAGCCCGTTGCTCGGCGCCCCGACGCCCTGCAGTTCCGCACGCTGGCGGTGGTAGCCGGGGGTGGCGGCATTGGAGACATTGTGGCCGATCAGGTCGAGCGCCCGCCGCTGCGCCTGCAGTCCGGAGAGGCCGGTGTTCAGTGAGGAGAGCATGGGTTCAGGCCGTTCGGTCGATGCGTTGGGATACGAGGGTCAGTGTCGACGCCTGGCCGACCGAGCCGTAGACGTCGGTCGTCACCGCGCCGCCGAGCGCGGCGACGAGGTCGCGAGCCCTGGCGACACCCTGGCGAGCGAGGTCCTGGTTGCCGAGCGATGCGTCGATCACCTGGTGTTGCAGCGAGGTGAGGTGCAGGCGATGCGACCGCAGGATGCCGGCGCGCTGCTCGTCGAGCTCGGCGATCAGGTCGTCGAGCGATGCCGTGCGGGCGATCCCACAGACATCCGCGAGCGCGACCTGGGCATGCTGGCGGGCCGTGTCGACCTCGGTGATGGCGGCGATGACCGCCGCCAGCTCGGCGTCGATCGAAGGCAGCCAACGGGTCTTGCCGGCGCCGAGCAGCAGGCGCTGGACTTCGAGCTTGTAGACGAGCTCCTCCAGCAGTTCGCGCAGCGTCCAGAGCTGGTAGGAGAGATCCTCCGCGGTGTCCATCTCCGGAGACTGTGCCGAACGCGTTCCCCCGCGCATGGAGGAAGGACAAGTCCGTCGCGACGAATCTCGCGATCCCGACCGGATGACTCCTGGCGCGATCGCGGTTTGCCGACACAGTCCCCTGGGCAAGCGCCCGATCGGGTCGCGCTACCCACGAGGAAACCCATGATCCGCCTCACCAGACTCCGACAAACCGACCCGTTCTACCTGAACCCCGATCACATCGAGCGGATCGAGCACCAGCACGACGTACACATCCACTTGTTCAACGGCACGGAGTTCGTCGTGAACGAGACTCCTGACGAGATCATCGCGAGCATCCGCGCGCACCGTGCCCTCATCCTCGCCGCGGCCGAGGTCGTCAGCGACCCGTCGGTCCGCTCCGCCTCCGACCTCAGCGCAATCCTCGCCTCAGAGCCTGGCTGATCATGAAATCCACCCTGATCGGCCTGATCGTCGCAATCACGTGCGTGCTCCTCGGTGCACTGACGCACGCCGTCAGCCCGGTGTTCCTTATCTCCAACGTGACCGCCCTGCTGATCGTGATCGGCGGCGCGCTGGGCGCCACGATGGCCAGTTTCGACATGTCGGCGACGAAAAACGTGTTCAAGGCGATCAAGCGGGCGACCCTTCCCCCGGCGCCGGTCGATGCCGCCAAGACCCTCACCCTGATCGTGCAGTTCGCCCGCAAGGCGCGCCACGAAGGCCTGCTGTCGCTCGAGACCGAGATCGCCGATCTCGACCTCCCGTTCATGCGCAAGGGTCTGCAGCTGGCGATCGACGGCAGCGACCCCGACGCGGTCGCAGCAGTCATGCGCAACGACATCCGCACCATGAAGGCCCGTCACAAGGTGGCGGCCGACTGGTGCAGCTCGTACGGCATCTTCGCACCGACGTTCGGCATCATCGGCGCCGTCATCGGCCTGATCGCCGTGCTCGCCCACCTCGACAAGCCCGAAGAGCTCGGCGCCGGCATCGGATCGGCGTTCGTCGCCACGTTCTGGGGGGTGTACATCGCCAACGGCGTGATGCTGCCGCTCTCCGCCAAGATGAAGCGCCAGTCGACCGACGAGGCGACGGCCAAGGAGATGATGCTCGAGGGGGTGCTCGCGATCCAGAGCGGCCAGAACCCCCGCGTGATCGAAGAGACGCTCATCACGTACCTGCCGCCGGCGCAAGCCGATGCGTTGCGTCTGGCCACGGCTGATGTCAGCGTCTGAGAGCCGCGGCGCCCACCGCGAGGAAGAGCACGAGGAGCACGAGAACCACGAGGCGTGGGTGATCCCCTACGCCGACATGTTGACGTTGCTGATGTGCCTGTTCCTCGTGCTGTTCGCCGTCGGGAACGTCGACAAGGAGAAGTTCGAGAAGATGTCGGAGGCGATGCGCAGCGAGTTCGGCAGCGGTTCGTCGAGTCAGGTCGTTCCACTCGGCGACGCCACGAGCACCGGCCCCTTGTCGGGCGGCGAGTCGCTCTTCGACAGTGTCACACCGACCACGGCGGCGCCGTCGCTCGTCGTCGACATCTCCGGCGATGTCGGCGCCGGGATCGACGCTCCGGCCGTCGCCCCGGTCGTCGCGCCGGTCGTCGTGGTGGTCGACGTGGCCGACGACGAGGTCGCCGCCCAGCAGTCGTACGACGAGCTCATCGCCCTCCAACTTCTCGTGCGCGAACGCGCGGAGTCTCGCGGCTTGGCCGACGCCGTCGGATTCCGGTTCGAGAACCGCGGACTCGTCGTCACCATCATCACCGACCAGGTGTTGTTCGACGAGAGCCGGGCCGACCTGCAACCGGTGGGCATCGAGATCCTCGAGCTCGTCGCCGATGTGTTACGGGCGTCGCCCAACAACATCTCGATCGAGGGGCACACGGACTCGCGACCGATCTCGTCCGGCCGGTTCCCCTCGAACTGGGAGCTGTCGACGGCACGGGCGACGTCGGTGCTGCGCCATCTCACCGAGACCGTCGGGTTCGACCCCGCCCGGCTGTCCGCGGCCGGATACGCCGATACCCGACCCCTCGCCTCGAACGACACGGTCGAGGGTGCAGCACGCAACCGTCGGGTGGAGGTCGTGGTCACGTCCGACGTGTCGCTCGCCTCGGTCCTCGAACCCGACCTCTGAGTGTTCAGCGTCATGCCCTGCCGATCGCAGAACTCGGCGCGGCTACTGGCGCCGCCCGGTGTTCCGCCGGACAGTACTGAGCACACGGATGGATGCCCTCGACCGGGGGCGCAACAAGGACACGGATGGTCATGAGCGAGAACCCGACAACAACAGAGCCGGACGCCCCCGAGGAGCCCAAGAAGAAGAGCAAGAAGAAGCTTTTCATCGTGGTCGGGCTGGTCGTCGTGCTCGCGGGCGCGGCGTATATGCTCTTCGGGCGGGGCGCGGCGGCTGACGCCGACGCCGCCACCGAGGACACGGTCGAGGTCGAGGCGCCGGCCGCGCTCGAGTTCACCGAGATCGTCGATCTGCCGGCGATCAACATCAACCTCGCCGACGGCCACTACCTGCGCGTCGCGGTGTCACTCGGCCTGCACGCCGTCGAGGAGGGAGCGGCAGCCGAAGGCGGCCACGAGGCCGCCGTGGTGACCGATGAACCATCGATCCCCATCGCCCCTGCCGAGGACCTGGTCGTGGCGCTGTTCTCCGGCCGCACGATGGAAAGTCTGACGACCGTCGAGGGACGTGACGAGGCGAAGTCGTTGCTGACGACGCAGATCATCGAGCACTACGGCGCCACGGTGGCAGCTGTGTTCCTCACCGAATTCGTCATGCAGTGAGAGCGGGGTCGTCGGTGACGCCGATCTCGCGCAGTGCCTCGGCGTGGCTGAGCAGCTTGCGGCGACTCGGCGACATCCCCCCGAAGTAGCCGCTCGCGATCTGCAAGGTGTAGGCGTGGTCGAGGCATTCACGCCGGACCGGACAGCGCGTGCACAGCTCGATCGTCGGTCGCGAGATCGACCGACCGGCCTCCACGAAGTACAGGGCGAGCTCCTCGAGCGGGAGATCGCCGCAGAGCGCCCGGTCGAGCCAGGGCTGTTCGGCCGTGTTGCTGATCAGGTCATGGAACGGCTGGTCGGCCATGGGTGGCTCCTCGATGTCGCTGGGGGTGTCTCAGGGGTGTCTCAGGGGACTGGCGGGGTCTCGACGGTCGGTCATGTCGCTGCGGATGTCGTATGGGACCGTGGCGGCGTGGCGATCAGGTCGGTTGGAGCGACGACGCGGCCAGGCACAAGCACTCGGCCATCAACGCCGGCGCCAGCCCCCGTCGTCGAGCGGAGAGCTCGACGATCGCCGCCAGTAGAGCGATCGCACCGACCACGAGCCCGGCGTCGGAGCCGGCGGCACGCGACCGTCGCAACTCGCCCGTCAGCTGCCAGCGATCACGCCGAACGACCGCCTCGAGGCGGCAGGCCGCGGCATGCACCGTCGACCGGGGCGCGACGTCGAACTGCACGGCCCGGTCGAGCAGCGCGGCCGCGAGATCGCCGCCGGTGGTGGCCCCCAGGTACTCGAGTCCGTCGCCGAGCTGATCGAGCGTCGCGATCGAGATCGCCACGAGCACCTGCTGGGTATCGCCCAACTGGTGCAGCGTGTCAAGACGGCTCTCGAGGTCGGGGGACGCGCGAAGCACCGCCTCGACGGCATCGAGCACGACGCCGAGCACGTCACTGACCGCATCGTCGTCAGTCCATCGCGCCGTCGCAGTCATACAACGGACGGTCCGGCGACACCGGATCCGCGCTTGCAAGGAATCGTCAAGAATCCCTGTCGATCGTGAACGAAATGGCCTGGTGGGTGGCGGCCGCGACACGGAGAGCGTCGGGTAGCCGAGCGAACAGCCCCGACCAGACCACGACCTCCGGGATCGGCCTGACCTTCCACCGCAACGATCCCGGCACGATCCAGGCCAGCGGCCGGGCGGCTGCCGCTTCGAGCTCGATCGTCTCACCCGACCGGTTGGTGACCACCACGACCTCGCCCCGCAGGTCGGTCTCGACGACATCGGTGATGCGTCGCAGTCCGGTCGTCTGTTCGACCACGACCAACCCGTCGGTGGGATCGACGAGAACTGCGGTGGTGGTGTTGGCGGCGATCAGCTCCGGCTCGTCGGGCGTGGTCCACGTGCGTGAGAAGCCGACGGTCGAGCGGCGGGGCGTCTG
>DASUEW010000307.1:0-2558 GCA_036274875.1 Ilumatobacteraceae bacterium | reverse complement strand
GATGCCGGGTCTCGACCACGAGCGGACGGATCACCGTGGGCGCGACTCGCGACGCGGAGATCTCGACCACGTCCGGTTCAGTTGGTGTCCTGGATGTGGCGGGGGCGGTTCAGGTGCGTTCGGTCAGTGGCACGGTCACCGTCGCGTCGTCAGCCGCGGGACCTGTCGAGGCCAGCACCGTGTCAGGCTCGATCACGATTCGCTTTCCGGCCGGCGTGCACCCGACCGTGCGGTCATCGGGCCGAGGTCCGGTTCACAGCGGCTTCGAACCGGGCGACGACGTCGTCGTCGACATCGCCAGCGTGAGCGGCACCGTCCGGCTCGTCCCTGCCTGATGGCAACGCCGAATCCGAGATCGTCGAAGGCGGTCGAGGGCACGATCGTCTTCACCGACATCGTCGGCTTCACCGAGTTCACCGCCACGCGCGGCGACACCGAGGCCCTGCAGCTGCTGGCGACGCAGGATCGTCTCGTGCAATCGGCGCTCCCCGACGGCGCGCGCGTCGTCAAGGAGCTGGGCGATGGCCTGCTGCTGTGGTTTCCTGATCCGGCGACCGCTCTGCACAGTGCCTTCGCGCTCCACCGCGGCTTCGAGGCGGAATCGTCATCGACCGGACTCCCACTGTGGATCCGAGTCGGCATGCATCACGGCAGAGCGCTCCAGCGCGGTGCCGACGTCATCGGTCACGACGTCAACGTCGCGGCGAGGATCGTCGACGTCGCTGCTCCCGGGGAGGTGCTCGTGTCGGACGCCGTGCAAGCCGGCGTGAATCCGCGCCCGGCTGACGTGTGTTTCACCGAGCTGGGATCGGTCGTGATGAAAGGGCTCTCCGGGCCGATCCGGCTCTGGCGCGCGACGCCGTGCTGATTTCAGTCGCGCTGGGCGAGGTGGTTGGCGCGGCGGCTGTAGAAGTCGCTGATCGGGCCGAACTCGGGTTCGTTCGAGAAGTGGGCGCGCGTCGCCTCGACGATCTCGTCGTTCGACTTGTCGAGGTCGAGTGGCTCGCCCTGGGGCTGGCGCACGTGCCACGGCGTGTCGATGAACACCTCGACGCCGTTGAACTCCGGGTCTCGGAAGTAAACCGACCAGGCATTGCCGTGGGTGAGCGGCATGATCTGGGTGACTCGGGCGTCGGCTTCGAGCGCCTTCTTCAACGCCTTCAGGTCGTCGAGCACACCCGCCGAGCGGAACGCCACGTGGTGCAGGTTGTTCGACGGGTCGGGTTCGTCGCGGCCGGTGATGAACGCCACTTGGTGATGATGGTTCGCGGTCTGCGAGAGGAACACGATCTCGACACCGTCGGTCGGGTCGCCGAGCGGCCCGCGATCGGTCACCTCGAAACCGAGGGTGGTCGTGTAGAACTCGATCATGCGCTCGACGTCGTGCACGTAGAGCACGGCGTGGGCGACCTCGAGGCGCAGTCCCGTTGCCACGAGTCGCACGTTAGTCAAGCTGGCAGTGCCTCGTCATGGCTGCGACGATGCGCCCATGAAGGTCGCCGTGTTGACAGGGGCAGGATCGGGCATCGGCAGGGCGGTCGCGGTCCAGCTCGCCGCCGACGGATTCGACATCGTGCTGGCGGGTCGCCGGCGCGAACCGTTGGAGGAGACCGCGGCGCTCGTGCATGCCGCCCGTCCCGATGCTCGCACGTTGGCCGTGCCCACTGATGTCGGCGACGCAGCGTCGGTGGCCGCCCTGTTCGACGAGACCGCAGCCAGCTTCGGTCGGGTGGACGTGCTGTTCAACAACGCCGGCACCGGTGCGCCGCACGTGCCGTTCGAGGAGCTGACGCTGGCCCAGTGGCAAGCCGTCATCGACGTCAACCTGACCGGCCCGTTCCTGTGCGCGCAAGAGGCGATCCGTCTCATGAAGCGGCAGTCGCCCAGGGGCGGTCGCATCATCAACAACGGCTCGATCTCGGCCCACACGCCCCGTCCGAACTCAGCGCCGTACACGGCCACCAAGCACGCCATCACCGGGCTCACCAAGTCGATCGCCCTCGATGGCCGCCCGCACGGCATCGCCTGCGGCCAGATCGACATCGGCAACGCCTCCACCCCCATGACGGCCCGCATGGCGGGCGGAGTGGCCCAGGCCGACGGCAGCCTGAAACCCGAGCCCACCTTCGACCCGGTCGACGTGGCGCGAGCCGTGTCGTACATGGCCGGCCTCGGCCCGGACGCCAACGTGCTGTTCCTCACGGTGATGGCCACCGAGATGCCCTTCGTCGGCCGCGGGTAGTGGCGGTCGGATTCCCTGGACACCGACAGACGGGCACACCGCCTCGAGATCGAACGCCTGGTTCGCTGGCCCGAGCTCGGAGGACCCATCGAGTACACCGAGCAGGTCGTGAGTCCACGATCGCGTTGGCGCACGTGTTGGGGATCCGACCACGCCGCGGGCGTCGAGACAGACCTGCGGCTCGACCGCTTGGAGTCGATCAGTCGGCGAGCGTCGCTGCGTAGTCCGGCACGTTGGTCTGGGAATCCCGTGCCGGCCGCTCATACCCCGTCGATGGAGGGCGCTTCGGCACCTTCAACGGCACACGGGTCACTTC
>DASUEW010000306.1:0-2910 GCA_036274875.1 Ilumatobacteraceae bacterium | reverse complement strand
GGGCATCGGTGTCGCCTCGGGAACCGTCGCCGCCGACGCACCCAACGTCGGGACGCCGTGGGTCGTCACCGTGGGCGACTCGGCGATCTCGGGCGAGGCGGGCCGCTGGGCCGGCAACACCAACCAGTCGTCGAGCAAGGTCGACGCCGGCGGGGCGGACGCGTACTTCGACAACGCGTCGCGCACGGCCGAGCAGATCCCCGGCTGCCACCGCTCCGAAGCGGCGGAGGCGCACATCTTCGGTGGTGCCAACTCGCTCAACCTCGCCTGTTCGGGGGCGCGCACGTACACACAGACGGGGAGCAACTTCAAGCCTGGGCTCGACTTCTTCAGCGGTGCGCCCGGCAAGGGTCAGGCGCTGATGCTGCAGGAGTTCGCCGCGACGCACAACGTCAAAGCTGTCACCGTTCTCATCGGGGCCAACAACTTCGGTTTCGCGGACATCGTGCAGCAGTGCGTCACGAACTGGCTGACATCACCGTCGTGGTGGAAGAACTACTGCCACGACGACTCGAGCATCTCGAGCCGGTTCACCGCCAGCGCCGTCACGGCGCGCACGAACGAGGTTGCCGGCGCGATCCTCAACGTGGCGGCGGCCATGACGGCCGCCAGCTACACGCCGGCCGACTACACGATCATCGTCCAGACGTACTCGTCGCCGATCCCGCGCGGCGCACAGTTCCGCTACGCCGAGAGCGGCTGGACACGACAGTCGGTCGGAGGCTGCGGCGTCTGGAACCGTGATGCCGATTGGGCCAACAACACCGCGGTCGTGAAGATGAACCAGGCGCTGACACAGGGCGCGGCCCAGACCGGCCTCACCAACATCGTGATCCTCGACGCCGTCGCAGCCCTCGACGGCCGCCGCCTCTGCGAATCGGGCGTCGGGTTGCTCGAGGAGAAGGGCGTCGCGACCTGGCAGAGCGCCGGTGCCGTCGACAAGACCGAGTGGGTGAGCCAGATCCGCACCGTGACCACCATCTTCGGCCCGTACCAGCTGCAAGAGGGCATCCACCCGAGCTACTGGGGCGAGTTGGCGCTGCGCAACTGCCTCCGGCTCGCCTACAACGGCGGCGCCGTCCGCGGCGGGCGCTGCGTGCGAGCGGCGAACGGCCTCGTCGGCGGCGAACCGATCATGCAGCTGATCTAGCGCACGCGGAACGTCCTCGCCCGGCGGTGTTGGGCGCGCTTGCGGCGGGCACCGAGCACGAAGGCGATGAACGCGACCGCCAGCACGATCCACACGATGAAGGCGATCATCGCCGCGGTGGCGAGCGGACCTGCCCACGAGCCGCCCTCGGCTGGGCGCTGCACGGTCTGGGTCCTGACGCTGACCGACGACCCGTCGAGCGGCGCTGTCCATTGGAACACGTTGGGCTCGACCTCGGTGCCCGTGGGTGTCAACACGAGCTCGCCGGGAAGGGCGACGCGGAACGTGACCGACATCGACTCGGAGGGCGTTGTCGCGCTCGCCGCGAACTCGTCGCTGAACGGCAGCCCGCCGACGGCCGCGACGAGGTCGGCATCGGCGAACGACTCGAACCCGTTCGGCAGCGTGAGCGTGCCGTCGATCGCGTTCGACGTCTGATCGTCGGCGGTGGTCCGCGCCGCGGCCATGTTCGTGAACGGTGGGCCGATGCTGTTCAAGACGTTGGCGAGCTCTTCCGGCGACGCCACCGCGTGCGTCAGCGTGATCTCGACGCTGCCGGTGTCGGTCGTGGTCGGGCCGTCGATCGTCCATCCGGCCGCGATCGCGTCGTCGAAACGCAAGTCGTCGACGAGGCCGGGGACCTTGCCCGCCAGCTCGGCATCGGCGACCGCGAACACGGTCACGGTGCCGGTCCCGTCGGGCTCGATGACCACGTCGACGTCGACGTCGAGCCGGCATGCCGTGAGCGCGAGCGCGCTGATCGCGATGAGGAGGACACGGCGGGCCACGGCGCCCCATTCTCGCAGGAGGCGATGCGGCCCAGCGTGCATCCGCGTGGGCAGCTGCAACGCGGCGGAACCATCCCGGGTTCTGTGGTGTCGGGATTCGCGACAGGCTGTCAACAACGATGACCAACCGGCTCGAGCCAGGAACGACCGACGTCGTGCTCGTCGCTCGCGCTCGCGACGGTGATCACGAGGCGTTCGGTGAGTTGGTGCGCCGCCATCAGGCCGCCGCCCTCCGGCTGGCGGCCGCCGTGCTCGGATCGAAGGAGGAGGCGCGCGACGTCGTGCAGGACGCGTTCGTGAAGGCATACGGAGCGCTCGATCGCTTCCGCGGCGACTCGCCCGTGCGCCCGTGGCTGCTGCGGATCGTTGCGAACGAGGCCAAGAACTCGCGCCGCGGCCGTACCCGGCGGTCGGACCGCGAGGTGCGTCACGGGAGGCTCGCCGTCGTGCCATCGCCGGCACCGGACGAGTTGGCGGCGCTCGCGATGGACGCGCGGCACGTGCTCGACGCGCTCGGGAACCTCAGCCACGACGACCGCGAGGTGCTCGTGTACCGCTACGTCGTAGGACTGACCGAGACGGAGACCGCCGACTCGATCAGCGCACCTGTCGGCACCGTCAAGTCGAGGTCGTCGCGAGCGCTGACGCGCCTGCGTGAGGCGATGGGTCTGGAGGAGGGTCGATGAGTGACACGGAGTTGATCGAGCGCTTGGCGGAGCTCGGCGAGCAACTCGATGCCGAGCTCACCGGCGCCGCCGACGGTCTGGCCGACGCGGTCGTGGCGATGATCCGCGTCGAGCAACGCGACCGCTCGAGCGACCGCGTGTTCGCCCGCCGGGCCGAGCTGTGGTCGGTTGCCGCCGCGGTGCTGTTGCTCGTCGTCGTGCTCGTCGCCATTCCGGGTCCCCGGCGAACGATCGCCAGGTGGTTCGGTGTCGGCTCGGTGCGCATCGAGCCGGTGCCGACGACCCC
>DASUEW010000305.1:0-6589 GCA_036274875.1 Ilumatobacteraceae bacterium | reverse complement strand
GGAACGGGAAGTTGAAGGAGTGGCACCCCGTCGACCTCGCGGCCGAGACACTGAACGCCCTCGTCGACCGCACAGGTCTCGACCCGGCACTCGTCGACGACGTCGTCATGGGGTGCGTGATGCAGGTCGGCGAGCAGGCGGCCAACGTCGCCCGCAACGCGGTGCTCGCGGCCGGTTGGCCTGATCACGTTCCGGGTACCACGGTCGACCGGCAGTGTGGGTCGAGTCAACAGGCTGCGCATTTCGCGGCCCAGGGCGTGATCGCGGGTGCGTACGACGTCGTGGTGGCGGCCGGTGTCGAGGTGATGACCCGAGTGCCGATGGGGTCGTCGTTCGCCGACGGCAAGTTCGGCTTCCCATTCGGCCCGGCGATCGGTCGGCGTTACGCCGAGCAGGGTGGACTCGTGCCGCAGGGCATCTCGGCCGAGCTGATCGCCGACAAGTGGGACATCAGTCGCGCCGACATGGACGCGTTCGGCGCTCGCAGCCAGCAGCGTGCCGCCCGAGCGACTGTCGAAGGCCGCTTCGAGCGCGAGATCCTCGGCGTGCGCGGCGCCGACGGCGAGACCGTCACCGTCGATGAAGGGTTGAGGGAGACGACGATCGAGTCGCTCGCCAAGCTGAAGCCCTCGTTCCGATCCGAGGAGGAGGGCGGCCGGGTGACAGCCGGCAACTCGTCACAGATCACCGATGGCGCATCGGCGATGCTCATCATGAGTGAGGAGCGGGCAGCCGCGCTCGGTATGACGCCGCGGGCTCGCTTCGTCGAGTTCGCGTTGGCCGGCGCCGATCCGCGGCTGATGCTCACCGCACCGATCCCCGCGACCCACAAGGTGCTCGAGCGGGCCGGCATGACGATCGACGACATCGACCTGATCGAGATCAACGAGGCGTTCGCGTCGGTGGTGCTGGCGTGGGAGAAGGAGTTCCACCCCGACATGGATCGGGTCAACGTCAACGGTGGGGCGATCGCGCTCGGCCACCCGCTCGGTTGCTCCGGCGCCCGGCTGATGACCACGCTCCTCAATGAGCTCGAGCGGTCGGGCGGTCGCTACGGCCTGCAGACGATGTGCGAGGGCGGCGGGATGGCGAACGCGACCATCCTCGAACGTCTCGGCTGAGCGTAGAGGCTGAGCGTAGAGAGGGATAGCTGACCGAGGCGGTTGAGACCGGCGTCATGACGCCGGACGTGGGCTCGACGCGAGCGGAATTCGCCCGGCCACGCATTGTGGATATCCCTGGCTAAGTTGGGGATGTGGAGCTGTCGACAGCGCTGTGGACGCTCGCCGGGGTGTTGATAGGCGTGGTGTTGTGGAAACTCGGGATCGGCATGTTGCGCGCCCTGATCCGACCACTACCGCCCCCTCCACCCGCCGGTGAGATGCGACGTGTGAACGTGAGGTATCGGTGCGGTGTCTGCGGAGTGGAGCTGAGGTTGACGATGGCGCCGGACGAGGATCCGCCGCCCCCGCGGCACTGCCTCGAGGACATGGATGTCGTTGCTCCGCTCTACGACTGACCCTGTGACTGATCGTGGAGCGGCCCCGATGCCGCTCCTCCGGCCCTCCACAGCCTGTGGATAACTCTGTGTGAGAATGACAGAGATGTGATTCAGGTCATGTGGAAAGATGCCCGCTCGATCCACAGCCCTGAACAGTCAAGGCGCGGTGGCTATCTCCACTTGGTGGCGGTGTAGAGCCCGGCGAGGATGCACCCGAGCCCGAGCAGCGTCAGCCAGTTGTTGCCCGAGAACGCCAAGTTCCGAGCCATGATGATGACCGCGCCGAGGACCAGCAGCACGAGCATCAACACCGGCACCCACGGCTTGCCCATCCGCATCTCGCGGGGGACTGGGGGTGTGTAGCGCGCCGACGAGTGAACACCCGACTTGTTCTCGTCGGGGTTGACCAGCGGCCGCTCACCTGGCCGCGTCGTCTTGGGAGTCGTCCGGCCGCCGCCGGTCTTGCGCTTCGGGGGTGCCACGGAGCGCGAGTCTAGGTGCTCGCCCGCTCGTTCGGCATCGGCGCCGCGGCGAGCTCGGACCGTCGCTCGGAGAGATCTCGTGCGCAACCCGTTCGACAATGGTGGCGACGGGCGGGCAGGCTGTCCGCGTGCAGCGGATCCTGGTGATCGACAGCTACGACAGCTTCGTCTACAACCTCGTGCAGTACCTCGGCGAGCTCGGCGCCGAGCCGCTGGTCCATCGCAACGACGCGATCGACGTCGCCGAGGCGATGGCCCTCGAACCCGACGGCGTGTTGTTGTCACCCGGCCCGGGCCGCCCCGAGGACGCCGGCATCCTGTGCGACGTGATCCCCGCCCTGGCGGCGGCGGGTGTGCCCGTGCTCGGTGTGTGCCTCGGTCACCAGGCGATCGGCCATGCGTACGGCGCGGCGATCGTGAGGGCGCCGGAGCTCATGCACGGGAAGACGTCGCACATCGAGCACGATGGCGACGGCGTGTTCGCCGGGTTGCCCTCACCGCTGACGGCGACCCGCTACCACTCGTTGGTGATCGACCCGTCGACCGTGCCCGAGTGCCTCGTGGTCACGGCACGAACCGCTGACGGGACGATCATGGGGCTGCGTCACCGTGAACACCAGGTCGAGGGCGTGCAGTTCCACCCCGAGAGCATCCTGACCGTCGCCGGCCATGACCTGCTGCGGAACTTCCTCGCCCGCGCCGCCTGATCTCACGAGATCGGTTCCGGGGGGCGTGGGCGAGGTCAGGGCGGCGCGACGGTCGTGACCGTGACGGGCACGGTGGTCTCCGGCGGAAGCGTCGTCGTGGTCGTCGTCGACGTCGTCGTGACCGGCGCCGTCGCCTGACCGACGACGAGCGCCACGACGGTGCCGCGCTCGACGGAGGTGCCCGACGGGATGCTCTGGCTGATGACGAGTCCGTCGTTGGCGTCGCCCGGCTGGAGTGAGCGGTACTCGACGGACGCCTGGAGGTCCGTCGACGCGAGGCTGTTGCGGGCCACGGCTTCCGTCAGACCGATGACGGGCGGCACGTTGACCGGTCCGGGACCCGAGCTGACGATCAGCGTGACCGTGCTGCCGCGCGCCACGAGCGTGCCGGTCTCCGGACGTGTCGCGATGACGGTGCCGGCCGGGATCTCGGCGTCCTGCTGCGACTCGGTGACGACGTCGAACCCGTACTGCTCGCTGGAGAGCAGTTGCGTCGCAACGTCGACCGAATCGCCGATCACGCTGGCCGGGATCGCGATCTGCTGCGGCCCGCCGGAGACGACGATCTTGATCGTGGTGTCCTGCCGGACGCGCTCGCCACCCGCCGGCTCGGTGCGGATCACGAGCCCGACGTCGAGCTCGTTCTCCTCGCTCTCCTCGACGACCTCGAATCCCTCGGAACCGAGGATGTCGCGGGCGTCCTGAAGGGTGCGCCCGGCGACATTGGGGATCAGGACCAGGTCAGGGGTCGGGCGGTAGTAGAGCTTGATGACGGTGCCAGGCGTGACGAGCGTTCCGGCGGGCGGGTCGGTGCGGTGGACGAAGTCCTCGGCGACGACCGCGTTCTCCTCAGGGAACACCGCGTACGACAGATCCAAGGCCCGCAGCGCGGCGGTGACCGCGTCGAGGCGCTGGTTGGTGTAGTCCTCGAGCGTGATCCCCACCGTTTCGGAGTCGTCCTTGTTGAGCGCCTGGAACAGCAGCACGCCACCTGCGACGAGCGCGATCAGGGCGACGAACGCCGCCAGGGCGTACCACCCGGTGCGGGAGTGACCGTCCTCGTAGTAGCGGGCGGCCGGGGATGCGCCCGGTGGGTATCCGGCCATGTTCGACTGGACCGTGGTCGGCGGCATCGCGGAAGTGGCCATCGGCATCCCCGACGGGCTCACGGTGCGCGTGGGTGACGACGCGGTCGTCACGGTTGTCGGGGCCGCCGCCATCGTCGTCGTGGTACGTGCCTGCGAGCCGGCGACCGCCGACACGAGTGCCTGTACCTGCTCGCCGTTGCGGAACCGGCGCAGGTCGTCGCGCAGCGCATGGGCGCTCGGGTAGCGCAACTTGGGATCCTTGGCGAGCAGCTTGGCGATGATCGCCTCGAACGGACGTGGGATGTCGGCGACGATCTGGTTCAGCGGCTGCGGCGGATCGTGGACCTGCTTGTAGGCGATGCTCACCGGGTTCTCGCCCGTGAACGGCGGCCTTCCGGCGACCATCTCGTACATCACGATGCCGAGCGAGTACAGGTCGCTGCGAGGGTCGGGCTGAGCGCCCTGGGCCTGCTCTGGTGAGAAGTAGGAGGCGGTGCCCATCACCGCCCCGGCCTGTGTGAGGTTCGATTCGGTGGGGGCGTTCATCGCCCTGGCGATGCCGAAGTCGGCGACCTTCACCTGGCCGTTCGAGCCGATCAGGATGTTGGCCGGCTTGATGTCGCGGTGGGCGAGCCCGGCTTCGTGGGCGAAGCCGAGGGCGGCAGCGACCTCGCTGGCGATCTCGGCCCCCTGCTTGGCGGTCAACTGGCGGTTGGTGCGCAGGATCTCGGCGAGCGTGCGGCCCTGCACGTACTCCATGGTGATGAAGTAGGTGCCGGAGTACTTGCCCCAGTCGTAGACGTTGACGATGTTCGGGTGGCTCAGGTTGGCGGCCGCTTGGGCCTCACGCCGGAAGCGCTCGACGAAGTTCGGGTCGATGGCGAACTCGGGAAAGAGCACCTTGACCGCGACCTGGCGGTCGAGCAGGAGGTCGCGGGCGAGGAACACGTCGGCCATACCGCCGCGCCCGATGCGCTTGTGGATCTCGTAGCGGTCGTTGATGACCGTCGCTTCACCGCTGTTGGTCACTGGTTCTGCCTCCCCCACCCCATCCTGGTGGAGGATGTCGAGCGAGGAACGTTGTCCGAGGTTATCGACCTCGATCCAAGGTTGACGGTCATCGCCGCGTCGTTCATCCGTTCGCTCCGTCGTCGATCGCCGGATCTGTCGTTGCCTCGGTCGCCGGCGCAGGGGACGTGTCGGTGGGAGGTTCGGCGGGCAGGCCAGTCGCCGGATCTGTTGGTACGGCGGGGGTCGATCCGCTGGTCGGGTCGGTTCCTGCATCGACCGGCGGTGGCACGAGGGCGGCGGCGTCGGAGGCGAACACCACGTCCAGCATGGCCTTGGCGATCGGCCCCGCGACTCGTCCACCAGTGCCGGCCGAGATCTCCTCGTCGGTGCCTTTGAGCATCACGACCACCGCGTACTTCGGCGCATCGGCCGGGGCGAAGGCGGTGATCCACAAGTGTGAGGCCTCCGGTTCGCCAGCGGCGTTGAGCTGGGCGGTGCCGGTCTTGGCCGCCACCGGAATACCACCCGCAAGGCCGATGCAGCAGCTCGCCGTGCCGCGCAGGGCGACGCCGATCATGAGGTCCGTGAGGATTGCCGCGGTGCCCGGCGTGATCGGTGTCTTCCACGCCTCGGGCTGTGTGCGGTTGAGCACGCGGCCCTGGTGGTCGAGCTCGGCGTCGACCACGTACGGCTTCATCATCACGCCGCCGTTGGCGACCGCGGCCGCCGCCATCGCCATGTGGATCGGCACCAACTGGTCCTCGTTCTGGCCGAAGCCACGCATCGCGAGGAGCGGCAGGTTCTGAGCGAGGTTCGACGTGTCGCCGATGGTGCTGGCCACCGGGCGCGGCAGGTCGATCGGGACCGGTTCGCCGAACCCCCATCGCGCCATCCCGGCCGGGAATCGCTCGGCTCCGAGATCGACTGCGATGCGGGCAAACGGCGTGTTGCAGCTCCTCGCGAACACCGTGGCGAGGTCGCCTCCGCACGTCGATCCGCCGTAGTTCTGGACCGGGTCGGTCGTCTGGGGCGGGACATACTCGCGCTCGTCGGGAAAGAAGCTCTCGAGGGTGACGACACCGTCGTCGAGCGCCACGCTCATGGTGAACACCTTGAACACCGAGCCCGGCATGTAGCGCTGCTGGTAGGCGTTGGCGAGCAGCGGATCGCGTGGATCCGCCTGGAGCTCGGTGAGGGCGGCGAAGGCGGCGTCGTAGTCGGGGTTGGCGATCAGGTTGGGGTCGTAGCTCGGATAGCTCCACATCGCCCGGACGGCGCCGGTGGCCGTTTCGAGAACGACGATCGAGCCCTCCCGAGGACCCAGCAAGAACTTGGCGGTCTGCTGGAGGTCTTCGCGCAGGGTCAGGCGGATCGAACCGGAGTTGTCGGGATCGCCGCCGAGCAGGGCTGGGATGGCGCGCAGCTGTTGCACCGACGTCGAGCCGGTGAGGATGTCGGTCCGCGTGCGCTCGACCTGCGTCGATCCGAGGGCGAACGTGTGATAGCCCGTGACGTTGGCGAACAGGTCGCCGGTCGGGTATTGGCGGACGAACTTGACGTCGCTGTCGGCCTCGGCCGGAACCGACCGAGCGGCGATCACGCCGTCGGCCGTGACGATCTGGCCACGGGGTTTGTCGAACTCGCGGATGAGCTTTCGCGTGTTGTCGGGTTGCGACTCGAGCTGCTCCTCGCGGCTGACCTGCCAGTAGTTCAGCGCCGCGAACAGTGCGACGTAGCAGGCGATCAGGGCGACCGCGAGTTGGCGGATCTTGCGGTTCACGAGCCGGACTTCTCGCTCGG
>DASUEW010000304.1:0-2245 GCA_036274875.1 Ilumatobacteraceae bacterium | reverse complement strand
CCGCCGGCCACGCCGGGTTCGTGCTCCCCCGCAGTGGGCTGGCGGCGAAGCACGGCGTCACGGTGGTCAACGCCCCCGGCCTGATCGACCCGGGATACCGCGGCGAGCTGATGGTCGTCCTCCTCAACACCGACCCGACGGCGGACTACACGATCCACCGTGGCGACCGCATCGCGCAGCTCGTGATCCAGCTCGTCGAAGAGGTCGTGTGGCACGTCGTCGACGAGCTCGACGGCGCCAACCGCGGCGGCGGCTTCGGCCACACCGGCCGCTGAAATCCCGAACTGTCTGCTTCATTCGGCCCGGAGCCTCCATCTGAGGCAGACAGAACCGGGGGAGGGCTGAACTGTCTGCTTCATTCGGCCCGGAGCGTCCATCTGAAGCAGACAGAATCGGGGTCCTTCGGTTACTTCCAGGCGAAGACGGGTTGTTCGAGGTGGTCGACGCGCTCGTTCACACGACCTTCCAGGGCGACCCAGCGGAACTGGACGAGCACGGCTCCGGTCGGGGCGTGGATGAGATCGCGACCGAGGGGGACCTGGACGACGGGCCGATCGCTCTCGGGGATCGACACGAAGCGCGGCGAGTCGTCGCGGCACAGCTCGTGCAGGCCGATCCGGTACGCGGCCAACACCTCGGCGGGATCGGGGACGAGCGTCGGATCGCCACCACCCCACACCACGACCGGGGTGATCACGTAGCCCGATCTGGTCGGGTAGTCGTCGAGCAATCCGAGCACGGCCGACTCGTCGAGCGTGACGCCGAGCTCCTCGTCGAGCTCGCGCAGCGCGGCCTCGACCGGGCGTTCGCCGGCGTCGAGCCGTCCGCCCGGGAGCGCCCACTGTGCGGCGTGCAACCTGAGACCGGAGGCCCGACGGCACAGCAGGAACGAAGCGCCGCCCGCGACACCTTCCATCCTCCCGTCGAGACCGGCGGTGTCGCCGGGCACGCTCGCCATGTCCCAGTCCTCGGGGAACAACGGGTCGTCGCCGTCGCGCACCGCGTCGGAGTCGATGAGCACCACCGCGACGGCCGCGTGCCGGCGCTCGTCGAGCGCGTGTTCGCGGCGATCGTGGGCGGCGAGGTTGGACGCGATCCGGTGTCGAAGGGCGTCGTCGTAGGGAATCACACGGCTCGCGCGCGATCGGCCCGTGTGCCGCCCTCGCCGAGCGCCACCCGCAGCGATGCCAACCGCTCCGGGCGGAGCCGGAACCACGCCCACTTGCCGCGTTGTTCGCGATCGAGGATTCCGGCCTTCACGAGTTGGGAGAGGTGGTGGCTGACGGTGGGCTGGGCGCGGTCGAGGGCCCCTGGCAGATCGCAGGCGCAGATCTCCCCCGACGGCGAGCACGCCACCATCGACACCAAACGCACGCGGGCCGGGTCGGCGAGCGCCTTCAACACCGCCGCCAGTTCCGTCGCCTCCGCCTCGTCGAGCGGGCCGTCGAGCAGCGGCGGGCAACACCGTTCGGTCTCCACAGAGTCATATTGACAGATTTCGATGTGATCGACAACCTCGACGATGCCTTCGTCACGACCTGCCGCGCCCCACGCGGAAGACGGTGACCAAGGCGATGGGGATGGGCGAGTGAGATGGGCGAGGGCGATGGGCGAGGGGGATGGGGATGGGGATGGGGATGGGATCAGCCTCGATAGCCGCTGGTGATCGGCATCCGGCGGTCCTTGCCGAACGCCTTCGGGCTCACCCGCACGCCCGGCGGGCACTGCCGGCGCTTGTATTCGGCGATGTCGACGAGCCGCGTGACCCGCCGCACGACCGCCTCGTCGTGGCCGAGCTCGATGATCTCGGCGGCGGTGCGATCGTCCTCGACGTACAGCTCGAGGATCGGGTCGAGCACGTCGTAGGGAGGCAGGCTCTGATCGTCGCGCTGATCGGGACGCAGCTCTGCCGAGGGCGGCTTGGTGATGACCGCCGGTGGGACGACATCGCGCCCGGCCGCCCGGTTGACGTAGCGGCAGAGCTCGTACACCCGGGTCTTCAACACGTCCTTGATCACCGAATAACCGCCGACCGAATCGCCGTAGATCGTGAAGTAGCCGACGGCCATCTCGCTCTTATTGCCGGTGGTCAGCACCATCCAGCCGAACTCGTTCGACAGCGCCATCAGCAACTGCCCGCGGCAGCGGCTCTGCAGGTTCTCGTACGTCAGGCCCGGTTCCCGGCCCGCGAACGAGGGGGCGAGCATGTCGAGGTAGGCCTGGAACGCGGGCTCGATCGAGATCG
>DASUEW010000303.1:0-8392 GCA_036274875.1 Ilumatobacteraceae bacterium | reverse complement strand
GCGTGCGGCATGGGTCGCACGAAGGGCCAGCTGGCGCCCGGATTCGACGCCGACCTCCTCGCCCTCGGTGGCAACCCGCTCCACGACGTCGGCGCCATCCACGACCCGACAGCCGTGTGGTCGCGCGGGACCCGGGTTCGCTGACCGTGCGAGCCAGACCTCGTGATCGATGGCCCGGGGTCACACACCCGCACGCAGGCTGAACCGCTTGTCGAGCTCGCGCAGCTTCTCCGCGATCCCGGTGTACTCGAGCTCGCTCATCGGCAGCATGGCGGCGCCGAAGAACCCCTGCCGACGCATGTCGATCGCCTTCGCCGACACCTGGTCACGGACGTGATCCCAGAAGGGATGGGCGAACGCATCCAGCGGCTCCGTGAAGCGGCCGTCGTGCACGCTGAAGGCAGCGCAGCTCACGAGCGGCGGGCCGTCGAAGAAGCTCGTCCCCGAGTTGAGGGGCACGGGCATCAGCGGCATCTGGTGCGAGCCGCGCATGCAGCCAGCGACGAAGTGCCCGATGGCGAACGGGGCCAGCACCTCCCCAGTGGCGGGGAAGTTCATCTGGGTCCGCACCAGCATGACCGGGTCGTCCTTGCCCGTGTACTTGCCGGCGATGTTGTGCAGCCTCGACGTGGCGACCGCGGCGGCCTGCTCGCCGGTGCTCCGGCTCCACACGGATTCGACGACGTAGCGCTCGCTGTCGCGCAGGAGCGCGGCGATGTCGTACATGTCATCGGGCGAACAGAGCTCGACGACGCGATCACCATCGGTGTTGGCGACATCCATGATCACGAACCGGAACCCGGCAGACATCTTGGGCGACAGGATCAAGCCCGGGGTGTTCATGACATCGGCGAACGCAAGATAGAGGGGGAGGTCGAATGCCCCGGGGTCGGTCTTGTCAGCCGCGAAGAACAGGAACGGCTCGTTCGGGCGTTCGTCGAACTCCATCTCGGCGACCGCCGGACCCATGCCGCGCACATTGCCGGAGAAGGCATCCTTCAACAGATCCTGACCAGCGCCGTAGAGCCCCTCCTCGTTGGCCACCTTCGTACCCGCGACGAACGCGTCCCATGCGAGGGCGTGAACGTCGACGGCTCCGACGCCTTGCGTGTGGGTGGTCATGATGGCGATGTCGTCGCCGGTGTGGCTGACGTAGCTGTCGAGCAGCAGGCCCTCGCCCCGCTCACGGACGTGGGCTCGCACCGACTCGAGCAACCGGTGCGAGGGCGCGATGTGACCCCCGATCGAGCCGATGTCGGCCTTGATGACGCTCAGTGTGATTCTCATGACGAACCTCCTGGCTGGCCACGTCGAGTTCCAAAAGCAGCCTCACCTTCCGTTTACGTCGGCTGTTCGGGCCGCGCAAGGGCCGAAGGTCATAGGAGACGAACACTTGATGTCGGCAGACCGGACCTGGCCGCAAGCCCTCAGCTCAGCGCTGATCCGGGTGTGTTTTGGGTCTGACTCCGGGTCTGGCTCGAGGGCTGCGGTTCACACGACACGGCCGCCGAGCGACGCGATCGCCGACGGAACCTCCACGCCGTCGAGCAGGTCGCGCGACGGCACCGCCGCTTCCCACACCGATCGGATCGGGATGTGACCACCCCAATGGGGTCCATCCAGATCCTCGGGTTCGTCGATCGGATCACCCGTTCGGATCTTCGCCGACATCTCGGCCAGCGGCACGGCGATCACCATCGTCTTGCGGATCTCCAGGTCGGTCGGGGGACGTCCGCTGGCCCACGTGGCCACGACATGGTCGCTCACCAGACGCAACGCGTCCACGTGCTCGTCGCGGTCGTCGACGAGACGAGCCGTGCCACGGATCACGACGCCGCGGTAGTTCATCGAGTTGTGGAACGGTGAGCGCCCCACGACGATCCCGTCGACGATCGTGATGGTGACGCAGACGTCGCGGTCGACGGCCGCCCGCAGCGTGGCGTTGGCCGCCGAGCCGTGCAGGTACAGCCAGTCATCGGTGCGGCCGTAGGCCATCGGGAGCACGATCGGACCGCTGTCGGTGGTGACACCGAGATGAGCGACCAGCCCGGCATCGAGGACTGCGAAGATCGCGTCCCGGTCGTACTCAGCGCGGATCGCGCCGCGTCGCACGCGGACCCGGTCACTGGTCGGGCCGGGCCGCTGGTCGCTCGTGTCTGACCTCGTATCCGACATGACGTCATCGTCGCGGCCGGACACGATGCGAGACGAACAGGTTTGGTCGAACTCAGTCGAGTCCGTCGAGGAAGCCGCGGAGCGCGGTGGCGGCTCGCGGCGGATCTTGGAGCATCCACCAATGGCCGAGGCCTTCGAGGACCGCGATCTCGGCACCGAACCGCTCCGCCGACCGGCGGGCGAGCACCTCGCCGCCGGTGTACTGGTCGGCGGTCGCGATCACGACGAGTCCCGGCCGACGTTCGGCGCGTTCCAGGTCGCGACCCCATTCCGTCATCGCCGGCTGGACCGCCGAGCGGTACAGCGCAAGGATGCAGCGTCCCATCTCGGGTCCGGCGGCCATCGCGCACGCCCTCGCCGCGTCGGGCGTCATCCCGGCTTCGACGAAGCCGGCGACGCGATCATCGAGCGGCATCGAGTTCATCGCCTCGACGAACGCCTCGCCGTCGCCAGGCGTCTGCCAGACCTGGGCGAGGTCGTGCCACACGTAGTCGGGATCGGCGCAGCCGGCGATGTCGGAGCTCCATGACCGGACCAGATCGGGCCGCGTGGCGGCGACGCGCTGCACATGGCCGCCGCCCCAGTCGTGGCCGATCAGATCGATCGGACCGGCGACGTGCTCGAGCTCGCCGACCAGCCATGCCAGGTAGTCGTCGGCCGTCGCGCCGAACCCGGCGGGCACGGGCGCACCGAAACCCGGCGGCGACAGCGCGACGACGTCGTCACGCCCGAGCTCGACACGCAACGGGTCCCAGATCGCGGCGGTCTCAGGGTTGCCGTGAACGAGCACAACAGTCATGCAACCAGCTCCAACAGGCGCTGACGATCAGGTCCGGGGATCGGTTCCGGTTCCCTGCCCGCCGTGACGGTCAGGACGTGGTCGAGTGCACCGTCGCGCGACAACACGTCCATCGGGAAGGCGAGACACTGCTGGATCTCACCGAACCAACGCGCGGACTGCGCGTCGTACTTGGTCGCGGCGAGCAACGCGACGCCGATCTTCTCGGCCGGCCCGAGCTCGATCTGGCGCCCCTCGGCGGCTGCCTCCATCACCGCGATGCGGGCGCGGTCGAGATCGCGGGTCGCCGCGTGCCACGGGTCGATCTCGGCGACGGTCGCCGCGTCGAACGCCTTGGCGAGCTCGACCGGCGAGTCGATGTGGGTGCGCACTGCATCGCGCATCACCACCGTGTGCATGAGCCCGAGCGTCATCCCACGGCCGATCGACGGGTTCGTGCACGCGTGAGCGTCGGCGATGGACAGCATGCCGGTCACGACCGGGACGTCGTCGACGACGAATCGGCGGACGCGGTCGACGACGCCACTCATCGAACTGATCTCGCTGATCGGTTCTCCATCGAGCCAGTGGGCGTGCAGCGGGCACTCACGGATCACACGCTCGAAGACCTCGGGATCGCGAAGTCGCCGCATCGGAGCGTCCGACGACGCGGCGTACAACGTCGTCGCCCACGTGCCGTTGTCGGACGGGATGCACAGGATCGAGATCGATCCGAGCGGGCTGAGGATCGGCGCGAGGATCGATGGGGTCGAGCCGTCGGCTGAGCGGAAGAATCGGCCGATGTAGGTGAATCCACTGTCCTCGGCGACCTCGGTGGGTGCCTGGCCACCGAGTTCGGCGACCCAGTCGGGCGTCGGCGAGCGCCGTCCGGTCGCGTCGATCACCAGATCGGCGTTCACGACCTCACCGTCGGCGAGTCGGACACCCGTGACGTGGGCTACACCGGCAACGGAGGCCGACCCGGCGACGAGGCCCGAGATCGCCGCGCCGCGCCGGACGGTGACGTTCGGCTCCTCGGCGAGCGTGGTCGCCAACGCCCACTCGATCGTCGACCGTCGTCCCGTGACCGTGTCGAAGCGGGCGTCTTGCGGCTCCTGCGTCGCGCCCTCGATGGACCGCAGCATGTTGTCGACCGCGTTGTAGCGGAGACCACCGTTGGCCGCGATCCGCTCGACGACGTCGGGGAGCTCCCGCGCCAGGATCCCGTGACCACGAGCCAGCATGATGTGGGCGAACCGGAACTGGGCGACACTGCGTCGGTTCCACTCCGCCCACGCCGCTTCGACCGAACGGGGCACCGGACCGTCGTCGCGTTCGAAAAGCGTGACGTCGTGCCCGTCGCGCGCCAGCATCAGTGCCGCTGCTGATCCACAGATGCCGCCGCCGGCGACGATGATCTTGGCCATCGGGGGCCCCCTCCGATCCAGCCCGCCCGGGTCGGTACAGTACCGCGCCGTTCGTCAACGGACGGGGTGAAGTCGGACACAACACATGCCTTCTTCGGGCTCGAGCCGCGCCGTGAGCCCGGTGTCGTCGAGCACTTCGACGATCGCGCTCAACAAGCGGTGGTTCATGCCGCACACCAGCTCGGTGTGTTCGCGAGCGAGTTGGTGGAACGGGCAGTTCCTCAACACGACGGTGCCATCTTCGGCGGAGACCGGCTCGAAGCCGTGCGCCGCGAGTGATTCGAGCACCGCCTTCCGAGCGCCGTCCGATCGGGCGGCCTCGCGAGCGGTGAGCCGGACCCGGATCTCGTCGGCCAGTCGCCGACCCTCGGCGGTCGCGGCGTCGTCGAGTGCGGTCTGGATGTCGGCTCCATCGCGGCGCGAACGGTCGGCGGCCTCCGCCAGCAGGCGGGCGGCGAGGCCGTAGTCGCGCTGCGGCAGCGTCACGTCGATGTCGCGCCGGGCCCGCCGATAGAGCTTGGCCGGCCGCCCCGCCCCCGGACCCTGGCGACCGGACAACCGCTGGTAGTCGACGTCGAGTAGCCCGTCGGTGGCGAGCCGATCGAGGTGATGGGCGGCGGTGCCGCGCTCGATGCCGACGGCCTCGGCGGCCCGGTCGCGGCTCACCCAGTCGGCGCTGGCGACGACGAAGTCGTACAGCGCGCGCCGTGTGGGTTCCCCCAACGAGCTGACCGCCGTGACGGCGTCGGCACCTATCCGCCGTGCTGGTTCATCCATGCCCTGCATCCATCACGTCTCCACGGTCGACGGTCACCATCAGATCGCTCTAACGCCAAGTATGCCTTGACATAGAACGACTCGTGTTGTTTACTATAAATAGTTTCTATTCGTTTTAGAAGCACCTCCACCTGCCGAACACCGACGCTTGGAGCACCATGTGATGACGACCTCGACCGCGACCCCAGCCGAAACCCGCACATCCCGACTCGATCTCTCCGATCCGACAGTTCAGGCGTTCTGGCTGCTGCGGATCGGGTTCATCGTGGCACCGATCCTGTTCGGGCTCGACAAGTTCGCCCATGTTCTCGTCGACTGGGACATCTACCTGGCGCCCGAGTTCAGCGACCTGCTGAACGCCGAGGCCCACACGCTGATGTACTTCGTCGGTGCGATCGAGATCGTCGCCGGTCTCGTGGTCGCCGTGCGCCCGCGGTTCGGCGGGTACCTCGTGGCCGCATGGCTCGCCGGGATCATCGTCAACCTGTTGATGATGGCTGACTACTACGACATCGCGCTGCGTGACTTCGGCCTGCTGCTCGCGGCGCTGACGCTCGCCCGCCTGGCCACTGCGTTCGCGACCGGCAAGCGCCGCTGAACGGGATCGAACCGGTCAACGGGCGCCATCGGCGAGCGCCCGGCCCTCGAGTCGAGCGTCGACGATCGACCAGAACGTCGGACACGCCGCCAGATCGCCCTTCGGGCAGTCGAGCGCATGCATCAGCGCGGTGCGTGCGGTCTCGGCGTCGTCGATCAAGCGGTCGAGCTCTTCGACCTTCGATCGGGCGAGCGATTCCCATGTCACTCGCCGGCGGGGCGGCTCGGTCAGCAGCCGGGCGATCTCGGCGAGCGTGAAACCCAGATCCCGCAGCAACAGCACGACCCCGACCTCGTGGCGGGCTCCGTCCGCGTAGCGGCGCTGGCCGCCCGATCGGGCGATGGGCCGGACGAGGCCCAGGTCGTCGTAGTACCGGAGCGCGGTCGCCGCGACACCGGTCTGCTCCGAGAGTTGCCCGATCGTCAGCACTTGACTTCGAGCGTACTCGAAGTGTTTGGGTGATGGCATGAGCGCGAAGCAACGACTGATGCGATCTCTGGCCAAGCAGTTCGGCAACCCACATGGCGCGCTCGGCCGCGTCGCCGGCTGGGTGATGGGTCGGCGGACCTCGAACGTGCGACGTAGTCGATGGGCGGTGGAGCTGCTCGACCTGCAGCCCGGTGAGCGTCTGCTCGAGGTCGGCTGCGGACCGGGCGTGGCGATCGCCGCGGCTGCCAGTCGGGGCATTGCGGTAGTCGGGGTCGACCGCTCGGCGGTGATGATCGGTCAGGCGCGCCGGCGCAACAACGCGGCCGTGCGGGCGGGACGAGTCGAGCTCGTCACCGCGCCTGTCGAGGACTTGCCCGACTTCGACAAGCCGTTCGACAAGGTGCTCGCGGTGAACACGGTCGGCCACTGGGACGATCCACTCGGCGGCCTCACCGCACTCAGGCGGGTCCTCCGATCCGGCGGTCGCATCGCCATCGTGACCCAGCCGCGCCACGCGGGCGCCACCGCCGCTGACTCGCTCGCGGCGGCCGACACGACCATCGGGCTCCTCGGC
Organism: Ilumatobacteraceae bacterium; assembly: GCA_036274875.1. Classification (GTDB taxonomy): domain Bacteria; phylum Actinomycetota; class Acidimicrobiia; order Acidimicrobiales; family Ilumatobacteraceae; genus JALOLG01. The sequence goes on along the minus strand of DASUEW010000303.1, from coordinate 1,634 downwards.
GAGGCCGGCTTCGACGACGTGCGGATCGAGACGCTGGAGCTCGATCCCCCAGCGGTCTGTGCGCTCGCCACCAACCCGTGAGAGCCCTCGACGCACAGGCAACATGCGGTCGGCTCGACCGGCCCCCGGACGCGTGCGTAGCCTCGCGCCGACGCACCATGAGGCCGGCAGACGGGCGGGCCAATGGGTGTGAGGGGGCAACACGATGGCCGACGGAGAAACGCGCAACGACCAGTTGGTACGGGAGTTCTTCGCGACGCTCAGCACCGGCGATCTCGAGGCGCTCCGTGCGCTGCTGCACCCCGACGGCAGCTGGGAAGTGATGGGCCTCACGATCCCCGGCGCGGGTCTGACCGAGGGACGTGATGCGGTCATCGACGAGTTCCTGGCACCGGTGCGTCGACTGTTCGCCGATGGCGATCCGAAGATCCACGTCAAGCGGGTGTTCTCGAACGGTGATCTCGTCGCCGCCGAAACCGAGGGTGTCGGCAAGCTGAGGAACGGCAACGACTACCACAACAGGTACGCCTGGATCATCGAGATCAAAGACGACCAGGTGTGCCACCTGCGCGAGTACCTGGACACCGCGTACATCATGAGCATCGTCAGCTGACGACATCAGACACGTCAGCTGACGACATCAGACACATCAGCAGACGACATCAGACACGTCCGCTGACGACATCAGACACGTCAACCACCGCGGAGAGACCTGGACGGACGGGAAGAATCGCGAAGAATTCTCGTGCGACGTTGTGGTCGCCCTCGAACATGTGTACGATGGCGGGATGGTTGTGGGGACGCTGGAGACGGGGACCTTGGAGGATCTCGAGGACCGTCTCGCCGATCTGTGTGGTCACCGCAACGTGTTGGACGCGTCATTGGTGCGCCTGGTCGCGGAGACGTTGGAGACCGGGGTGTGGGAGATGCCCGGGGTCGTGTCGCCCGCCCACTGGCTTTCGTGGAAGGCGGGCCTGTCGGCCGCGCATGCTCAGCAGGTGGTTTCGGTGGCGCGGCGGCGTGGTGAGTTGCCGGTGACGTTCGGCGCGTTCGACGCCGGTGAGTTGTCGTTCGATCAGGTCGCCCCGATCGCTACCAAGGCGCCCAGGTGGGCTGATGCCGAGTTGTGTGAGTTCGCCCGTCTGGCGACGGTGACACAGCTGCGTCGGGTGTTGCGCTCGTATGACTTCCCGCCCGACCCGACCCCCGACGACGACGATCGGCGTGGCGACGATCGGGATCCGCCGCCTGATGTTGGTGAGCCGGTGGAGTGTGTGTCGTTGTGGCATGGCGACGATGGGCGCTGGGAGCTGCGCGGCGAGCTCGACGCCGAACACGGCGCGGTCGTCGACGCCGCCCTGCGCGAAGCCCTCGACGCCTTGTTCCGACGCGACGGCGTCAAAGCCACGAAGGTTGAGCGTTGGTCGAGATCGCCAACCGATCGTTGGACACCGTCGTCGATGTCGGGCGACGCGACCGCTACCGGGTCCACGTCCACGTCGACATCGACAACACGATGATCGACGCGCTCGGCTACCGGCTGCCGGCCTGGCTACGCGATCTGATCGTGTGCGACACGATCCTGACGACCGTGTACGAACAAGGTGGGATCCCGGTCTCGGTCGGTCGGGCCC
>DASUEW010000302.1:0-6224 GCA_036274875.1 Ilumatobacteraceae bacterium | reverse complement strand
TGGGCGTCGCCAGCGAGGCGCACGCGACGGGCGGCTTCGAGCTGCGGTTGACTCGCGCGGCGTGACCGACGGGAGGCGCAGCGACCCGATCGCGTGACCCCTAATCCGCGTCCCCGAACAACGCCGAGCGACCTCACCAACGCCGGGTCGAGGGCACTCGGTATCGCCGCCCTCGTCGGCAAGGCCAACCGCACACTGCCGGCGATATGCAGTCGGTCAAGGTGCCCCCGACGTAGCACGTAACGCGCGTCCGCAACCCGGCGGTACCCGACGCTCTGCGAGCCGACGAGACGGTGTCGAGTTCTTGATACTGGCTGGTTCCGAGGTGGCGTCGGCGGCGCTAGCCAGGCGGACTCTCGCATATCACGCGACAACGACGCCACGACTCATATGTCCGACGTCGTCGAACGTTCCGGAGGTCGTATGATTCATCTTGGCGTGCCGGGAAGTCTGGTCGGCGAATCCAGTCGCGACAGTCGGAGGATCGCCAGTGATGCATCATCATTTCCGTTGGCTCGGTTCGAATACCGGTCATCGCGACGGTGACGAAACCGTCGGCTCGATCCGGACGTGGCGGTGATGAACGCGCGGGTGCCGTCCGATCCCCCCTTCCTCACCGAACAGGGGCGACGGCTCCTCGAAGAACGCATCCGCGTCCTCGAGGCGACCGTCGAGGAACTTCACGGCGCGCTCGACGACCCTGAGCTCAGAGCGGACAGCATCGACGGGTACCAACGAGCCGTGCGGGAGCTGGCCTCCCTGCGGTACCACCTCGATTCGGCCGGAGCGATCGAGGACATCCCGGACGACCCTGGGATCGTCGAGCTCGGCGACACCGTATCGATCCGTCTCGATGACGGAACCGAGGAAACCTACATCATCGTCCACGCTGTCGAGGCGCCGGTAGAAGACCACCGCATCTCGATCGAGTCTCCGCTCGGGCGGGCGTTGCTCGGGCACAACGTCGGCGACACCGTCGAGGTCCCAGTTCCTGCCGGGTCATACGGGTGCAGGATCCTCAGTGCTGATCGACGCATAACAGCGGACCACGACGAGTGAGATGCGCGCCAGTTGGCCGAGGCGGCACCGACATCTGCGACGCCGGAACGTTCGGCAACGCCACCCAACCACGGTGGTACTCCGGTTGGGCACGCTGGCGTGGCGTGCGTCCGTCGCGGTCGGCGTCGCATGCGCGTTGGCGGGCGAGGTGCGTGCCCAGGAGGTGCCGGCGCGGACAGTACTGATGTCGACGGTGGCCGGGCCGATCACCCCGGTCATCGCGGCGCACATCGACGATGGGATCGCCCGTGCGGAGCGTGATGGTGCTGTCGCATACCTCATCGAGCTCGACACGCCCGGGGGCCTCGACACGTCGATGCGAGCGATCGTGCAAGACATCCTCGCGAGTGAGGTCCCGGTGATCGTCTACATCAGCCCGCAGGGAGCACGCGGCGCATCCGCAGGGGCGATCATCGCGTTCGCGGCGCACGTCGCAGCGATGGCCCCCGGCACGGCGATCGGAGCGGCGACACCAGTCAGCGGCCAGGGAGGTGACGATCTGGACGCCAAGATCGTGAACGACGCGATCGCATACGCGACGGCGCTGGCCGAGCTCCGCGGGCGCGACGTCGAGTTCATCGCCGACACGGTGCGCGAGGGACGCTCGGCGAGTGCCTCCCAAGCCCTCGAGCTCGGCGCGATCGATGTGGTCGCGAAGTCCGTCGACGAGTTGCTGGAAACCGTTGACGGAATGACGGTCGACGTCGCGCCGTCGGGCCGCGTAGTGCAGCTCCACACGGCCGGCGCGACCATCGAGCAGCACGACTTGGGCGTCATGCGCACCATCCAACAGTTCCTCGCCGACCCCAACATCGCCTTCCTGTTGCTGTCGATCGGCACACTCGGGCTGATCTACGAGTTCGCCACGCCGGGACTTGGTGCGGGAGGCGCGCTCGGGGTCACGTTCATCGTGCTGGCGATGTTCGGCCTCGCCGTGTTGCCCGTCGACGTCGTCGGCATCATGTTCCTCGTCTTGGCGGCTGCGCTGTTCGTCGCCGAGGTGGCCGCGCCCGGCATCGGTGTGGCCGCCGCCGGCGGGGCGCTGGCGATGGTGCTCAGCGGGATCTTCCTCGTCGACGACGCGCCCGGCATCGAGATCAGCGCCGCCGTCATCGTGCCGTCCGCTCTCGTCGTGGGCGCGTTCGTGGTGATCGCCGGCCGCATCGCGATGCGCGCCCGCGTGGCGCCCTCCTCCTCCACCGGTCCGGGGCTGTTCGTGGGTCGGCAGGCAACGGTGCGGCTCGGTGGTGCGGGCGCACAGGTGTTCATCCAGGGTGCGTGGTGGGGGATCCGGCCGGCTGAGCCCGAAGTGGTCGTGGCCGACGGATCACGCGTCGAAGTCGTCGCCATGGACGGCCTTACGCTCGTCGTCGACGCGCTGCCCGCCGCGCCCCGCTTCAGCACAACATCAGCGGCTTCAGCCGAATCAGAAGTCGTACGCGAAACAGAAGATCCAGGAGGACGACCATGAACACCGCACTGCTGTACGGCCTCGGGGCCGCCCTGTTCGTCGCGATCGTGCTCCTGGCCGCGGCAATCAAGATCGTCAACGAGTACGAGCGCGGCGTGATCTTCCGCCTCGGGCGCGTGATCGGTGCCAAGGGGCCCGGCCTGTTCTTCATCATCCCCCTCATCGACCGGATGGTGAAGGTCAACCTCCAGACAGTGACGTTCGACATCCCGCCTCAGGACGTGATCACCAAGGACAACGTGACGCTGCGTGTCAACGCCGTCGCGTACTTCAACGTCGTCGACCCGATCCGTGCCGTGATCGCCGTGCAGAACTACCTGGTCGCCACCTCGCAGATCGCACAGACCACGCTGAGGTCGGTACTCGGCCAGGTGGAGCTCGACGATCTGCTCATCAAGCGCGACGAGATCAACACCCAGCTGCAGCAGATCGTCGACGGGGTGACCGACCCGTGGGGTGTGAAGGTCACGCTCGTCGAGGTGAAAGACGTCGAGTTGCCCGAGAGCATGCGCCGAGCCATGGGCCGCCAGGCGGAGGCCGAGCGTGAGCGCCGCTCGAAGATCATCCACGCCGAGGGCGAGCGCGAAGCAGCCGCGTCGCTGAGCGCGGCCGCCGACGTGCTCGACCAGAGCCCCGGAGCGATGCAGCTCCGCCTGCTCTCGACGATGGCCGAAGTCGCCGTCGAGCGGAACTCGACTCTCATCTTCCCGGTACCCGTGGAACTGCTCCGCTTCGCGCAGCGTTTCACGGAGGAACACGTCAGCGCGACAAGCGAGTCAACGGACTAACGGCCCGCACGGACTCCGGTCGGACGAAGAGGCGACGTGCCCGCTGGTAAGCGACGGTCGCTAAACCTGCCGGATCGCCAGGGTGCATCGGAAGAAACTCCTCGCGCACATTCGGCGATCAAGGGCAAGCCGTGCGGCAACACCCCGCACAAGGTCGAGCGGTTCTGCGGTCCGCATCTCACCCAGCTCGTCGCCCGGCCCTCATCGGGCCGGCCACCAACCACCCAGCCCGACCCCCACGATGAACCGTTCTGACCTCGACCCAAACCAGCGGAGAGGTCATTTTCGGCTGCCTTGATCGTGAATCACCTCGAAACCCCACCACTGGCACCACTCCGCGGGACGCAACCGCCGTGGGCGAGATTCGCGTTGACCAAGCCGTTGACAGCGTCCGTCAACGCAGTACCCAGCAGCGCGGACGAGCGGTGGCCGGGTGAGTCGAGGGTCGGACGCGTTGGATCGCTGCGGATTGTCAAGGCGGGCCGTGTAGCGCCAACCACCATCCGGCAGCACAGACGATGCCGGCGAGCGCGGCGGCTTCGACGGGAGCGAACCGTCAGTGCACAAGCCGGGCGCCGTGGGGTCGCTCGCCCGTTTCACTCATCCCGGATCCGGGATGGAGTGTCACCGTGCTTCCCTGGGCTCCAACCGTGACCCGTCAGCAGCTCGCCGGCGCGAACCATCGGCTCCATCTCGAGTGGGGTCGCCATCGAATCGTTCCAACGATTGAACACACCGAACATGCACACCACACCCAGGATCTCGACGATCTCCTCCTCCGACCAATGCTCCGCGAGCTCGGTATACGAGGCGTCAGTGACGGCGTTCGGAACCGACGCCGCATCCAACGCGAAGCTGAGCGCCACCTTCTCGCGCTCGCTGAACAACGGGCTCGTCTGGTGCGCGTAGATCGCCTGCATCTTCTCGTCGTCCACGCCCAGCCGCGTCGCGCTCACCGCCGTGTGCGCCCGGCAGTACATGCACCCAGCCGCGAAGCTCGCCATGTGGGCAATCAACCGCTTGAACCCGACATCGACGCAACCGTTGGGATCGAACACCGCCCGATTCAGCTGCACCACAGCACCCGCAATCGCTGGCACCCGCTGCATCGTCAACAAGCTGTTGGGCACAAACCCCAACGTCGTCGTGAAGTGCTCGAGCGTCGCCCGTAGATCAGGATCGAGGCACTCTTCCAGCGGGATCGGGGCCATACGCGCCACAACAACTCCTTGCACCAGTCAGTCGAACGGACAGAGTGTGCGCTCGACGCGTGCTCAGATCAATCGACATGTCCCACCTTGTGGAACACCTCGTGCACCGGTCGTCGGGCGTTCTGGTCGAAGGCATGATGTTGGCGGCCGTCGGCGCTTCGGTGTCTCCGCGACCCGGCACGGTGGGAGACGTCTGCCCGGAGACGCGCGACCACCAGCCGGCGTTCCCGGATGGTCGACGCCGGCATATTCGGACGCGGTATTCCGAGTGTCATGGTGGGTGTGCCGGGGCTCTCGGCCTGAGAGTTACGGTCCGGTTCCTGCGCTCGGTGTTGACTCTCGCGTTATTTGGCCGTGTGCCTGTTGTCCGACTTGTCGTGCCGAGCGTGGGACCGGCAGGTGCGCTCCTGTCTTGAAGGGAGCCTGTGGTACTCGACTCGGATCTGACGAAGCGCTCCTGCCGTTCCCGGACCTACCGGAAGCGACAACAACCAGCAGGAGACCTTCATGATGTCATCAACCGTGGCGGGGATCGACCCGCACCAGTCGAAGTTCACCGTGGCCATCGTCGATGCCAACGGTGTGGAGATCACGCATGCCAGCTTCGTCAACGGTGGCGCCGGCTACCTCGAGGCGATTGAGCTGCTGAGCGCTCACGGCGTGCGCCAAGTTGGCGTGGAGGGCTCGGCGAGTTGGGGGTCACACGTCGCGATCGCGGTTGTCGCAGCGGGCTTCGATGCTCGTGAGGTGCCGCCGCAACGTGCGGCGCAGCAGCGTCGAGCGCGGCGCTTGGCCAAGACCGACACCGTCGATGCGGTGTCTACGGCACGGGCCCTGTTGGCCGAGCCATCGCTCGGCCCGGTGCAGGCGCTCGAGGTCTATGACGCGTTGGTGGCCAAGATCGAAGCGGTGTTGGAGCACCGGCGGATGCTGGTCCAGATCCGCACGCTGGGCTTGCATCACATCGCTGACCAGTTGGCCAAGCTCCCGACCGAGATCCGTGACCGCCTCGGCACGCACGGCAAGATCGAGGCTCGCCTGACTCGCCTTGGCCAGCGGGGCGTTGAACCGGCCGCAGCGTCGACAGCGGCCGGCGCCTACCGCCTGTCATGGTTGTTGGCGGCAGTGGAACAGGACCGCCTGGCGCTGGCGGAGATCCGCCGGCTGGAACGAGAGCTCGTCCGCCTGCTTGATGAGCACGGCACGACCCTGCGCGACGAGCCCGGCATCGGTCCGATCGCCGCGGCGACATTGGTCGTCGAGGTCGGTGATCCGTTCCGCTTTGCCAGCGAGTCCAAGTTCGCTCGTTGGTGCGGCACCGGCGCCGTCGCATTGTCCTCCGGTGAAGGCAGCGCTGCGCCGATCCGACATCGCCTCGACTACGGCGGCAATCGTCGCATCAACAGCGTGCTGTACATGGCCAGCGTCACCCAGCAACGCAACATCGGCGACGCCCGCACCTACCTCGACCGCAAGATCGGCGAGGGCAAGACTCGGCGAGCAGCACGCCGAGCCCACAAACGACACCTCGCCAACCGAGTCATCCGACGCATGTGGAAAGACGAATCACAACGACACGAACCCTCCGCGCTACCCGCCGCTTGACAAGGGAGCGTCGGACAACCGCGCGGGTGCGCGGTTCGGAGCGATCCGGCGTCGCTCGGATGACGTGAGTGACCCTCGGAACGGCGAGGC
>DASUEW010000301.1:0-5825 GCA_036274875.1 Ilumatobacteraceae bacterium | reverse complement strand
GCCGGCACCGAGGAACTCGACCGAGCCGAGGACGTAGTTGGTCAGGTGGCGGTGACGCAGCACCGCGGCCTTCGGCTCGCCGCTGGTTCCGCTGGTGTGCAGTAGCACCGCGACGTTCTCCGGATCCTGTGACCACTCCGGTGGCAACGGCTCGAGCCCCGTGATAGAGGTGAGAAAGCCGCCGACCGTGACCAACGTCAGGCCGTCGATGCCCGCGAAGCGATGCTCGGTCCCGGCGTCGCACAGCAGCACGGCGGGAACCTGTCGTTCGGCGATCGACCGCAGACGATCGTCGGCAAGGCGATAGTTCACCGGCACGAACGGCGCGCCGGACCACGCTGCACCGAACAGCGCGACGGGCAACGCCGGCGACGATTCCGCGGCGTACACCACGCGCTCGACCCCGAGTCCTTGGAACTCCGCCGCCGCCCGACCCGCAAGGTCGTACAAGCGCTCGTACGACAGCCCGTCGGCACGCTCGCCCAACGCGAGTCGATCCGGGGCCGCCCCGGCAGCCATCTCCAACAAGAGCATGATGTTCATCGGAAGCTGATCACCCTCGGCAGGAGCCTGATGTCCATGGGAGTGGTCAACCTCGACCGATCTGTCCGGCATCGACCGGGATCGCGGCGCCGGTGATGAACCGGGCCGCATCGGAGGCCAGCCAGGCGATGACCTCGCTGACGTCACGCGGTTCGAGCCAGTCCGTCGGCAGTACTTGCATCGAGCGAAAGACCTCGGTGGCGTCTTCCTTGGTCGGGTTCTCGAGCTCCGGTCGGAAGATGTCGTAGGTCGGTTGGTTCATCATCATGTCGGTGTGGATCAGCCCGGGGCAGACGCTGTTGACGCGGATGTTGTGGGGTCCGAGCTCGTTGGCGAGCGTTCGCATCAGGCCGTTGACCCCGTGCTTGGCCGCCACGTACCCGGCGATGTTGGAGTATCCCTTCAGCCCGGCGAGCGAACTGGTGAGCACGATGCACCCGCCGCGGTCGGCCTTGATCATCGGTGGGACGACGGCTTTGATCGTGCGCCAGACGCCGGTGAGGTTGACGTCGATGACGTCCTGCCAGTCGCGTTCTGACATCTCCCAGGTCTTCACCATCGTCGTCGCGATGCCGGCGTTGGCAGAGACGATGTCGATGTGTCCGAACGTCGCGACGGCGTCGGCGACAGCGGCATCGAGCGCGGCCGAGTCGCGCACGTCGACGGTAAGCGCGAGCGCCCGCTGGCCGGTCTTCTCGACGAGCAGGACGGTCTCGCCCAGATCGTGTTCTCGCGCGAGCGGGTAGAAGACCGACTCGATGTCGTGGTCGATGTCGACGACGACGACGTCTGCGCCGTTCTCGGCCAACGTGACGGCATGCGATCGCCCTTGTCCGCGGGCTGCACCGGTGATGAAGGCAACCTTGCCGTCAAGCGTTCCCATTGACACTCCCTCTCGAAGTAACGATAATTCGTCATGATAAATGATCCGCTCCCCGAATGGAAGCGGAAATCGCGTGTCGGCGTGAAGGCAGCGGTCTCCGCCACGCTCGACTGCGGATACCGTCCCGATACATGAGCCCGATGAATGAGTCAGGTGAGGAGCGCCCATGAAGCAGCTCGGTGGCATGGATGCCGCCTTCTTGAGCATGGAGACCGGTTCGATGTATGGGCACGTCTCGTCGATGACCGTGTTCGAGCCGCAGCCCGGCACCGGCGGTGCGGGGCTGGAGATCACCAAGCGGGCGATCCTGTCGCGCATCGATCAGCTCGAGCCGTACCGCCGCCGGCTCGTGACGGTGCCGTTCGGGCTGGACATCCCGTACTGGATCGAGGATCCCGAGTTCGACATCGACTACCACGTGCGCCATCACGCCGTGCCACCGCCCGGCACCCCACAGCAGCTCGGGGAAGTCGTCAGCCGCATCATCTCCCGCCCGCTCGACCGCCGCCGACCGTTGTGGGAGCTCTACGTCATCGAGGGCGTCGAGAACGGCAGGTACATCGCCCAGCTGAACAAGATCCACCACGCGACCATCGACGGCGCGGCAGGCGTGCTGTTGCTCGGCGCGTTGCTCGACGAGGACCCGACCAGCGTTCCCGGCGAGTCACCGACCGAGTGGTGGCCGGTGGAGCAGCTTCCGAGCGCCCTCGAGTTGCTGGCGATCACCATGCGGGAGTACATCAGACGGCCGGAGAAGGTGATCCGGCTCGGGATCCATGCCGTGCGAAGCATGGCGGCGACGACGCACAACCCGGGCTTGGCGGTTCTCGGTGAGGCGCTGGCGAGACCGCTGCCCGGACCGCTCGGAAGAGCCTTGCGCAGTCGGCTACAGGGCGACCGATCACGCGAGGACGACCTGCCCAAGTTGCCCTTGTTGTCGGCGCCGCGGACCCCGTTCAATGCGAGCATCGGCCCGCACCGCCGATTTGCCTACACGTCGGTCTCGCTGGAGGACGCGCGGCAGATCCGCCGCGCGTTCGGCGTCACGTTCAACGACGTCGTGATGGCGTTGTGTGCCGCAACGCTGCGCGAGTACCTCGAACTGCACGACGCGCTCCCGGCGGAGCCACTGGTGGCGATGGTGCCCATCAGCGTTCGCAAGGCCGACGAGCCGGATCTGTTCCGCAACCGGGTCTCGGCGCTCACGTGCGAGCTGGCGACGGACGAGGCCGACCCGGTGAAGCGGCTGATGCGCATCTCGCGCCGGATGTCCGAAGCCAAGGACCGTTTCGATCCGGTCAGCGCCGACGCGCTGCAGGATTTCGCCCAGTTCGCTCCGCCGGCCGTGGCCGGACAGGCGATGCGCCTGCTCAGCAGGCTGCGCATCGCCGACCGTGTCAACTCCCCGGTGAACGTGGTGATCTCGAACGTGCCGGGGCCGAACCACCCGCTCTACTCTGCCGGCGCCGAGCTCAAGCACTTCTACCCGGTCAGCACGATCAGCGATGGAATCGGCCTCAACCTGACCGTGCAGAGCTACAACGGTCAGCTCGACTTCGGCTTCGTCGGCGACCGTGACCTGGTCCCCGACCTGTGGACCCTCGTCGACCTCCTTCACGAGTCGATGAAGGAGCTGTACGGACTTGCGATGGACGTAGACCGCTCGTCGCCGGATGCTCCAGCCAAGAAGACGCCCGCGAAGAGAGCCATGACGAAGAAGGCTGGCTCGAAGAAGGCTGGGCCGAAGAAGTCAGCGGCGCGGATCACCGCGTCGGCGGTTGCGTCAGCGCAGTGACTCGCCGCCGTCGACGATCATGTTCAGGCCAGTGATGAACCGGGCGGCCGGCGAGCACAAGAAGTTGGCGGCTTCAGCGAGATCGGCGGGCTGACCCGCACGGCCCATCGGTACCGTCGCCGTCATCTCGGCGAACACTTCAGGGTTCTGCGCCGTCAACGGTGTCTCGGTGATGCCGGGGGACAGGATGTTGACGCGGATGCCGAGCGGCGCGAGCTCGGCGGCGGCGACCCGGGCTGCCTGGTTGACGCCCGCCTTCGTCGCCGAGTAGATGAGCCGGCCGGGCACTGCGCCCAGTCCGCGGATCGACGACACGACGATGATGCAGGAGTTGTCGATGGGGTGTTCGCGCATCATCTGCGCCGCCAGTTGCATGCACTGGATGGTTCCGGTGAGGTTGAGGGCGACGACCTCGTCGGTCTCCTCTGCGGTCAGGTCGAAGAACGGCGTCACCCGACCCGTGCCTGCGTTGGCGACGAAGTGGTTCAGGTGGGGGATTCGTGCGTGGAGCTCGTCGAACAGCGCGGTGACCGATGCCCGATCGGCGACATCGGCGGTCAGGCCGATGACGGTCTGCCCCGGTGCCGCCATCGCGCCCAGCTCGGCGACGGCGACGTCGATGTCGGCGACGTTGCGGGCCACCACCACGACGTTGGCGCCCGACTCGAGCAACCGTTCGGCGATCGCCCGGCCGATCCCCTTGCTGCCGCCGGTCACGACCGCCCATTCGCGCAATGCTCCGGGCGCGCCGCCCGGCGCCGCTTCGCCGTGGCTCACGGGATCGGGTGGGGTCCGGTGCCGCCCACCTCGGCGAGGTAGCCGGTGGTGTCCTGGCGCCGCTCTCCCCAGAGGATCTCGAACACGATGCGGGTGAGCTGCCAGCCCTCGTCACCGCGCCGGAGCTGCTGGTGATAGCGGCCGACCAGCACGTACACGGTGGTGGGGTCGTCCTTGGCGAGTTGGTACGACGTGTGGTACGTCAGCGCCTTCGCCGTGTCGCCGTCGATCTCGGTGTGGTACACGCTGAGCAGATGGTGCTGCCACGCCATGCCCTCGATCGCACTTGCGATCCACTCGGCGACGGTGTCGCCGCCGGTGAGCGGTTCGGCGTTTCCGTACTGCGCCCAGAGGTCGTCGGCGAGCACCGCCCGCAACCCTTTGGCGTCCTTCGTGTCGATCGTCGACGCGTACCGGTAGATGGCGTCGGCGACGTCGAGGCGGTCCTGCAGCAACTGCTCGGCGGACGCGTCCATCAGCGGACCGCCGTCCAGACGCTCTTGACCGTGGTCATCTCCTCGACGGACGTGGCGCCGAGGGTGCGGCCGTGGCCGGACATCTTCACGCCGCCGTAGGGGACGCTCGGGTAGACCATCTGGTAGGTGTTGATCCACACCGTGCCGGCCTTGAGCGCCCTCGAAGCCCGCTGGGCGCGGTTGAGGTCGTTGGTCCACACACCCGCGGCGAGCCCGTAGCTGACGTCGTTGGCGATGCGGTACGCATCCTCCTCGGTCGAGAACGGCAGGATGCCCATCACCGGTCCGAAGATCTCCTCCTGGGCGATGCGCATGTCGTTGCGCACACCGGTGAAGATCGTCGGCTCGTGGTAGTACCCCTTGTCACCGACCTGATGGCCGCCGAGCACCAACTCGGCTCCTTCCTCCAGCCCGATGGCGACGTACTTCTTGACCCGCTCGAGTTGGCCGGCCGACACGACAGGACCCATCTCCGACGTGGGATCCATGGCGGGACCGATCTTGATGTTCTTACTGCCGTCGACGACGCGATTCACCCAGTCGTCGTAGATCGACTCCTGCACCAGCACGCGAGTGCCGCAGGTGCACACCTGTCCCGAGGCGCCCCACACGGCGAACATCGAAGTCGCCGCGGCGGTGTCGAGATCGGCGTCGGGGAAGACGATGAACGGGCTCTTGCCGCCCAGTTCGAGCGCCACGCGCTTGACGCCCTTGGCTGCCGCGGCCTGGATCGCGCTGCCGGTGGCGACGGACCCGGTGAACGAGATCGCATCGACCTCAGGGTGTTCGACGAGCGACTGGCCGACGTCTCTGCCGGTGCCCTGCACGACGTTGAAGACACCGGGTGGGAGCCCGGCGTCGAGCGCGACCTCGGCCATCAGAACGGCGGCCATGGGTGTCTGCTCGGCCGGCTTGAGGACGACCGAGTTGCCCGCCGCGAGTGCCGCGGCGACCATCGCGAAGACTGCCGTCGGGCCGTTCCACGGCATGATCAGGCCGACGACGCCGATCGGCTCGCGCACCTGCGACACGTTGAACTCGCTCGGTACAGGTGGGATCGACCCCTGCAGCTTCGACGGCCAACCGCTGAAGTACTCGATCCCGTCCACCGCGAACTGGACGATGAACCCGGTGTAGGTGCGCAGCAGCCCGGCGTCGAGCACGTCGATCTCGGCGAACAGATCGCCGCGCTCGGCGACGATGGCGGCCATGTTGCGCAGAACACGTTCCTTGGCCATCGGCGGCTGGTTGCGCCAGCGACCGTCTTCGAACGCTGCCCGTGCTGAACGGGCCGCCCGATCCACGTCGTCGGCGTTGCCGGCTGCCGCCTTGGCGATGACGTCGCCCGTCG
>DASUEW010000300.1:0-4537 GCA_036274875.1 Ilumatobacteraceae bacterium | reverse complement strand
GTGGTGCAGTGGACCGCGCCGATCATCTTCATCGTCGTCATCGGCGGCATCGGGACGATCGAGGGCCCGGTGATCGGGGCGGTCCTCTACTACCTGTTCCGCGAGCAGTTCAAGAACCAGGTCACCTGGTACACGATCACGCTCGGTGTCATCGCGATCGTGGTCGCGCTGGTGCTGCAGAAGGGGGTCTGGGGCATCATCCGGTCCCGAACCGGCCTCGACCTGTTCCCCGTGCGGCGCCGCCTGGTCGCCGACACCTCCGAACGCTAGGTCGACCTCCGGTTTGTGTCACCGCACCCGGCGAACATCGCCGGTATCGGTGACACAAACAGGGTGGAGCGGTTGCCGGGATCAGCGCAGGTTCTCGACGACGACGGCGATGCCCTGGCCGACGCCGATGCACATCGCGGCCATGCCGTACCGGCCGCCGGTGCGGGCGAGGTGGTGCACGAGCGTGGTGAGGATGCGGACGCCGGACGCACCGAGCGGGTGCCCGATCGCGATCGCACCGCCGAGCGGGTTGACGATCGACGGGTCGAGCTCGGGCCACTCGCGCAGGCACGCCAGGCTCTGGGCGGCGAACGCCTCGTTGAGCTCGACGCTCGACAGGTCCGCCCAGTCGATGCCGGCCCGACGCAATGCGGTGCGGGCGGCCTCGACCGGTCCGATCCCGTACAGGTGCGGGTCGACGCCGCTCGTGGCCGCCGAGCGGATGCGGGCGATCGGTTCGCGACCGGTGCGAGCGACTCCGGCGCGCGACGTCACGAGCAGCGCCGCCGCACCGTCGTTCATCGGCGACGCGTTGCCGGCGGTCACGGTGCCACCGTCGGCTCTGAACACGGTGCGCAACCCGGCCAGCTTCTCGATCGTGGTGTCGGCTCGGATGCACTCGTCGCGGTCGAGCCCAGGATCCAGCCCGGCGACGTGCGCGACCTCGGCCGTGAAGTGCCCGGAGCTCCACGCCGCGTCGGCGCGCTGGTGCGATCCGTGAGCGAAGACGTCCTGTTCGTCACGCGAGATCGAGTACTTGTCGGCCAGAAGCTCGGCGCCCTCCCCGAGCGACACCGTCCAGGCGTCGGGCATCTTCGGGTTCGTCATCCGCCATCCGAGCGTCGTGCTCCACAGCTGCTCGTGCCCGGTCGGATAGCCCTTGGCCGGCTTGGGGAGCACCCACGGTGCGCGTGACATGCTCTCGACCCCACCGGCGATCACGACGTCGGCGTCGCCGACCGAGACCGCCCGGCTCGCCGCGATCGCCGCTTCGAGCCCGGAGCCGCACAGGCGGTTCACCGTCGCCGCCGGGATCGTCGTCGGCAGGCCCGCCAGCAGCACCGCCATCCGGGCGACGTTGCGATTGTCCTCGCCGGCCTGGTTGGCGTCGCCGAGGTACGCCTCGTCGATCATCGACGGATCGAGGCCGGGGGAGCGCTCGACCAACGCCCGCACCGCGGTGGCCGCCAGGTCGTCGGGCCGCACACCCGCGAGCGCGCCACCGATCCGGCCGATCGGTGTGCGCACGGCGTCGACGATGTAGCTCTCGTGGCTCACGATGCGGCTCCTCTCGAGTCGGCACTTGTCGGACGAAGACCATCGAAGGCGCGCTCGAGCAGGTCGAGCAGGGCGGCCTCGTCGACGGGCCGGGGGTTGTCGGTTATCTCGGCTGCCGCTCGAGACGCCGCCTCGCCGAGTTGGTCGCGCTCGAGGCCGAGCGCGGCCAGCGACGTCGGGACGTTCGACGCCGTCGCCAGGTCCCACAGGCTCCCCGCCGGGTCCTCGCCTGGCGTTCCCAGCGCCTCGGCGAGGCGCCCCATCTCGATCGGCAGGACCGGCGCGTTGTAGGCGACCGCGTGCGGCAGCACGACGGAGTGCGCGTCGGCGTGGACGAGGTTGAACGTGCCACCGAGCACGTGGGTGATCTTGTGATGCAGACCGGCCGACGTGGTGGCGAGCGCGACACCCGACAGGTAGGCGCCGTACAGCAGCAGCGACCGCGCCTCGAGATCACCTGGTTCCGCCATCACCCGCGGCAGCGAGGCGGCGATCGCCCGGATGCCTTCCAGCGACAGCGCGGTGGTCACCGGGTTGGCCTCCTTCACCCACAGCGACTCGACGGAGTGGGCGAGCGCGTTGCACGCGCTCGGTCCGGTGACGCTCGGTGGCAGGCCGAGCGTGAGCTCGGGGTCGTAGATCACGGCCTTCGGGAGCACCACGATGTCGCGACCGGTCTGCTTGTGGCGCCCGCCCGTGAGGCCGTAGATGGTGGTCTGCTCGCTGCCCGCGTACGTGGTCGGCACGGCGACGATCGGCAGCCCGGTGGTCAGCGCGATCGCCTTGGCCAGCCCGGTTGACGAGCCCCCGCCCACGGTCACGACCAGGTCTGCACGTGCGTCGGCGACCGCGCCGCGGGCCCGATCGGCGAGCTCGACGGGGACGTGTTGGACGACCTCGTCCCACCGCGCGGCGGCGAGCGCATCGAGCGAGCCGGCGAGCTCGTCGGCGATCGCCTTCGCCTGACCGTCGGAGATGAGGAACACGCGCGTCCCGCCGAGCCGCTCGACCTCGGCGCGGACCTCGAAACGCCGCCCGGCACCGAACACGATCCGCCCCGGCAGCGCGTCGTACGTGAACCGCATGGCCGTCACGCCGCGACCAGGGCCCGCAGCGTCGACAGTTCGAGCTCCGATGGCTCGTGGGTGACTGACACGTCGTCGGCGACGCGCAGCTGCCATCCGGTCGCGGCAACTGCCTGCTCCGTCGTGATGCCGGGGTGGAGGCTGGTCAACACCAGCTCACACGTGTCGGCGTCGGGCCGCAGGATGCCGAGGTCGGTGATGACCAGGTCGGGCCCTCCACCGCGCAGGCCGTACTCCTCGCGACTCCCCGGACCGTCGCCGAAGCCGACGCTCGTGCGGAAGTCACAGCGTTCGACGAACGTGCGCGCCGATTGGCGGACGATCACGATCACGTGTCCGGCCGACGCCGCGATCTCGGGGGCACCGCCGGCGCCGGGCAGCCGCGTCGTCGGATTCGTGTAGTCGCCGATCACGGTCGTGTTGATGTTGCCGAAGCGGTCGAGTTGGGCGGCACTCAGGAACCCGACGTCGATGCGACCGGCTTGCAGCCAGTAGGCGAAGATCTCGGGCACCGACACGACCGCGTCGGCTGTTTCGGCGAGCTCGCCGTCGCCGATCGACAGCGGCAGCCGCGTCGGCTTCGAGCCGATGCACCCCGACTCGTAGACGAGCACGCAGTCGGGAGCGTGCAGGCGCCGGGCGAGGTTGGCGGCCGTGCTCGGAAGGCCGATGCCGACGAAGCACCTGCTGTGATCGTCGAGCGCGCGCGACCCGCAGACGATCATCATCTCGTCGCTGGTGTACGTCGCCGTCATGCGGTGCTGACCAGTCCTTCAGCCATCAATCGGTGATCCAGGGATAGCGACCCTTGTCGCCACCGGCGTAGTCGGGATCGAGGTAGATGAAACAGCGCTGGATCAAGAAGTCACGCACCTCGAACACGTCGCACCAGCGTCCCGCACCCCACTCCGGAACGCCGGCCCGCCACGGCCCACCCTCGTGCTCGCCGTGGCTCGTGCCCTCACACGCGAACACGTCGGTGCCCGTCATGATCCAGTTGAAGTTCGCGTAGTGGTGGACGATCTGCTTGATCGTGCCGCCGACGTCGCCGAACATCTGCCCGATCTCGTCGCGGCCGGTCGCGATGCCCCACTTCGGGAACATCACCTGGGCGTCGGTCGCGAACAGGCTGAGGATCGAGTCGCCGGTCGATGTGACGCCGCCGTTGTCGAACGCCTTCAGGTACTCGAGCGCCACGCTCTTGCGCTGCTCGTCGGACATGGTCTGGTGGGCGATGGCCATCGGGGTCCCCTCTCTCGATTTGGTCTCAGACTTGGTCTCATTGGTCAGTGGGTAGCGGTGACGGTGTCGTCGAGGCCCACCGAACGGCGGTACTCGGCGAAGTCGGCGGTCGACACGATGTGTCGATCGATCCAGGCCGTGAACGTGTCGCGGTCGCGGGCGATGGCGTCCCATGCCTGGTAGAAGGCGTTGTCGCGAACCGAGAATCCCATCGCGTAGCTCGGGTGCGAACCCCCGGGCACCTCGCAGACGGCGTCG
The DNA here is from genome assembly GCA_036274875.1 of Ilumatobacteraceae bacterium. Taxonomy (GTDB): domain Bacteria; phylum Actinomycetota; class Acidimicrobiia; order Acidimicrobiales; family Ilumatobacteraceae; genus JALOLG01. Next base: position 404 of record DASUEW010000300.1, on the reverse strand, counting down.
ATCGTCCACCCCGGGAGCACGACACCACCGGGATGCGGTGTCAGCTCGTCGACGATCTCTTCCACGGTCACGATCGCCCGCTCGGCCGCCAGGATTGCCTCCTTCTGCACCCCGACGATGCCCCACAACTGCACATTGCCGGATCGGTCCGCGTGCTGGGCATGGATGATCGACACGTCGGGGTTGATCGCCGGAACGGCTGTCAACTCCTCACCGGTGAACGGGCAGGCGATCGTGGCGATCGTCTTCGTGTGCTTCGGCAGGTCGGTGCCCACGTAGCCGCGCAGCACGCCGAACGGCAATCCCGACGCGCCGGCGACGTAGCGCACCGACATCCCCGCGTGGCTGTGCTCTTCGATCTCGAGCGGTCGCGGCCACGCCTTCTCGACGGCATCGCGCAGGCG
>DASUEW010000299.1:0-8403 GCA_036274875.1 Ilumatobacteraceae bacterium | reverse complement strand
CCCCGACGAGGTCGCCCGCCAGGTGAGCGACCTCGCCTGGGCGGGCCTGCGTGCCGTTCACCGGGTGGAGTGAGCCGGCACGCGCAACATCCCCCACATCTGCGGTCCGTCGGCTGGCACGTCCCACTCGGTGCGGACCTCGAATCCGTGGTGCATGTAGTACGCCACGTTCTCCGGCGTCTCGGTCTCGAGATAGCACGCCAGGCCGTCGGCGTCGGCGCGCTCGAACATCACCGCCATCAGCGCAGCACCGAGTCCCTGACGCTGCCAGTCGGGATGCGTGGCGAGGAGGTTGAGGTACCAGTGCGGTTCCGGCGGAGTGTTGGCCACCATCACACTGCGCAACGCGTCGAACCGGGCGAGCCGCCACGAGGGATGGTCGGGAACCGCACCGACGTCGACGTCGAGGTCCGGCCGCCCCGGCGGCACCCACGCGGCGACTGCGACCGCGTCGGCCGTCGTCCACGTGTGTCCGTGGGCGAGCCACCGAATCATCGGAATGCGGAACACACCGCCACGTTCGGCCTCGTACTCGTCATCGTCCGGATACAGCCAGCGCAGGATCGGATCGTCTGAGAACGCCCGCATCGCCGTCAGGCAGAGGCGTGGGATCTCGGCAACGGTCGCCCGACGCGGGATGAACGCTTCAGGCATGGTCCGAACGTAACCGTCGTCAGCTGTAGAGGTCGCCCCCGAGGTACTTGAGCCCCGAGTCCGGCTGGATCGTGACGACGCGCGATCCCGGTCCGAGCCGGCGCGCCACGCGCAGGGCGGCGACGAGGTTGGCGCCACCAGACGGCCCGGTCCAGATCCCTTCCTCCGTCGCGGCCCGTCGCGCCATCGCGAACGCATCGGCGGTCGAGACCTTCTCGACGCCGTCGTAGGTGTCGGGCGTGAGGTTGGGCGGGATGAACCCGACGCCACCGCCCTCGATGCGATGGGTCCCAGCCGGTTCGCCAGAGATCACGGCCGATTCGGCCGGCTCGACGGCCACGCGCGCGACGTCACCCCACCGCGACCGCAGCACCTCGCCGACCCCGACGAAGCATCCACCGACGCCGACATACGCGCACCAGCTATGGATCGGATCGTCGAGTTGCGCCAGGATCTCGGTGCCGATGTCGCGGTACCCGTCGAGCGCGTCGCGGTTGTTGAACTGGTCGGTGGGGTACCCGCCCGTCTCGGCGACGATCTCCTTGGCGCGAGCCATCATCTGCCCGATCAAACCGGGATGGATCCCCTCCGGGCTGTCGATGATCTCGAGCTCGGCGCCGAACGCCGCCATCGTGCGCAGCTTCTCGACCGCGAACGCGTTCGAGCTGACGATGCGCAACGGGTAACCCTTGACGGCGCACACGAACGCCAGTGAGCTCCCGGTCGAGCCGCCCGTGTACTCGACCACGGTCTGACCGGGCACGAGCGCCCCTCGCCGTTCGGCGCCCTCGATCATCGCCAGCGCCATCCGGTCCTTGTACGACCCGGTCGGGTTGGCAGCTTCGAGCTTCACCCACACATCCGCGTCGTCCGGCCCGACGAGCGCGGCGAGCTGTACCAACGGTGTGTGACCGATCCCGCCGAGCGCGCCTGGCCGATCGGGCATCAGACTGTCGGCCGGTAGTCGCGCCGTCGGGCCATGACCTCGGAGCCGGCGAGCGCACGGGCCTCGGGCGAGCCGGCGACGAGCCAGACGATCGTGGCCGCTGCGAACTCGGGCACGTCGGCGGCCACCTCCCAGCTCGACGGATCGCTGGGCGGCGGTTTGCCGTCGCTCAGCGCCCGCCCCGGGTTGACGTTGTAGCAGCGCACGCCCGCACCACCGACCTCGGCGTGCAGCACGCCGATGATCCGGTGCGCCGCCGCCCGGCCCATCGCCGTCCCGACGCCCCACGCCCCGGGCTCCGTGGGATCCTGCGTGGCGCCGACCGACGTGAGATGCATCACGACACCGTCGCCCCGCTCGACCATCGGTGGGATCAATCGTTGGAACAGCAGAAGTGGGTGCAGCGCGTTGGCCGTCAAGATGCGCTGGACGAGGTCGATGGGCACACCGAGGGCCGCGTCGTCGAGGCCAGGGCCCTGGTACCGGGCACTGCTCACGACCACGTCGACCTGGCCGAACGCGCCCAGTGCCAGATCGGCGGCCTGCTCGACCGACGCCCGGTCGGTGAGATCCATCTCGACCGTGACGACGCCGGCGCCGAGCGCCCGGCACTTCTCGGCGGTGGCCTGCAGCGAGCCGATCTGTTGCATGCCAGCGGCCGGATCGTCGAGACGTGTCCCGAGATATGTCGACGTTCCTTCGGTCGCCCGCGCCGTGATCACCAGGTCGAGCCCGTCGGCGGCGAGGGCGACGGCGGTCGCCTCACCGATGCCCCGGCTGGCGCCGGTGACCAGTGCGACGCCTCGACCCACGCGCTGCACTGTACGGCGTACGGTCTGGGTGATGGTGTACGGCGACGACCGCGAGCAGATCCGCAGGCTGATCGAGGACTGGGTGATCTGGCGCGACGTGGGCGATTGGGATCGGTTCCTCACGTTGTGGCATCCCGAGGGGCGAATGATGGCGACCTGGTTCCAGGGCACGGCCGCCGAGTTCGCCGACATCAGCCGTTCCGGGTTCGAGCGCGGGGTCCGGATCCTGCACGTCCTCGGTGGGACGTCGGTCGACGTCGAGGGCGATCGGGCGATCGCCCAGACCCGCATGGCGATCCACCAACGCGCCGACGTCGACGGCGTGGCGTGCGACGTGGTGTGCACCGGCCGTTTCTACGACTTCCTCGAGCGCCGCGAATCGCGGTGGGGGCTGGTGCTGCGCCAGCCGATCTACGAGAAGGACCGTCTCGACCCGATCGACCCGGCTGCCCACCTCGAGCTCGACCCGGAGCTGCTCCAGCGCTTTCCCGAGGGGTACCGGCACCTCGCCTACCTCCAGACCCGGATCGGCTACGAGGTCAAGCCCGACATGCCAGGCATCACCGGTCCGGAGCTCGACGCGCTCTACCGGCGCGGCGCGAGCTGGCTGGCGCTCGGCGAGATCTGACGGTCACCGGGTGAAGAACAGCTGCAACTCGATGATCCCGTGGTCCTCGGCGGACACGACGATCGGGGCGTCGGGGACGCTCACGCCGTAGTCGGCGAAGACGATCTCGATCGACCCGACGACGACCACGACATCGTCGACGAGCTGCGCGTCGAGCGGAATCTCGACCGGGAGCGTCGTGCCGTGGATCGTGAGATCGCCGACCGCCGTGACCCGCACCGGCTCGCCAGTCGCGGCGGCGTCGCCCAGCTCGATCGGCTGCGTGAGCACGAACGTGGCCACGGGGAACTCGTCGGTGTCGAGCGCGCGGAGGGCGTTGCCGTCGCGTCGGCGGTCGTTGGTGGTGATCGCGTCCATGTTCGCCTCGATCGAGACGGCGGTGACGGTGGTGCCGTCGATCGTCATCGTTCCCCCGACCTCAGGGGTCCGGCCGACGGCGGTCGTCGAACCGATCCCGGTCAACTCCTCCTGGACGCGGAACCCGACGAACGTGCCAGTCGAGTCTTCGAAGCTGAACTCACCGATCGACGTATCGACGGCCCACGTCCCCGCGACGCCGGTCGGGGGTGCCACAGCCGTGCCAGCGACGGGGGTGGTCGGTTCGGCAGCGGCTTCGGTCGTCACCGGTTCCGCGGCCGCCTCGGTGGTGACCGCCTGGTCGGTCGTCTCGCTCGACGCCGCGCCGTCGTCGATCTGCTCTACGGCGGTCGCCAGTTCCGGCTCGGCCGGGGGGTCGTCCTTGAAGAACCACCAGATACCGAGTCCGGCAAGGGCAGCCAGCACCACGAGGCCGCCGGCGATCCACCGCACCGGGCGACGCCGCCGGGGCGAAGGTGGTTGTGGCGGATCGAGCGGGATGTCCACGACGGGGCTCCTGGAGAGATCAAGGGGTCACGGCGTCGCGCCGATCAGCTCAGCGACGACCTCGAGAGCGGTATCGATCGAGATTGCGAACCCGATGTTAGAAGCGCTCACACCACCTCCGCTGGTCGCGACCGCCGAGTTGATGCCGATCACCTCACCGTGGTCGTTGACGAGTGGACCGCCCGAGTTGCCGGAGCTGATCGCGGCGTCGGTCTGGATCAGATCGTCGAGTGTGCCCTGCTCGGTGTCGACGCTGCGGTCGAGCGCCGAGACGATGCCCTGGGTCACCGTCAGGCCACCTTCGAGCGCGAGCGCGTTGCCGATCGCGACCACCGAGTCGCCGACCGCGGCAAGGTCGGAAGACCCGAGCGCCGCCGGCACGAGGCCCGACGTGTCGTCGACGTGCAGTACCGCGATGTCGTTGGCCGGGTCGCTGCCCACGATCGTCGCCTCGAGGGTGGCTCCAGAACCGGGGACCGTGACTTCGACCTCGCTCGCGCCTTCGATCACGTGCGCGTTGGTCACGATGTACCCGTCGTCGAGCACGACGCCGGTGCCGGCGCCCGTCCCCTCGGCCTGGAACGGCCCGCGCCGGAAGCTCACGGTCGTCTCGATCGACACGACCGAGTCGGCCAGGCGGTCGACGATCTCGGCCACGCTCAGCTCACTCGGGGCGCTGTCGACCCCGACCGCGTCGACAGTGTCGATCGCGACGGCGTCCGAACCTTGGTCGGAGCCACGGTCGGCGACGAGGCCGGCTCCGATCGCTCCGGCACCCATCGACAGCGCGGCCACACCGAGCACGGCGGCCCCGGTGCGCGCCCAGCGTCGACGGCCAGGAGCAGTCGGCGGCGTCGGCGTCACGGCGTCGTCCGTAGTCACCGACCGTGGAGGGCCCCACGAGTCGGAGATCGATGGTGGACCGCTCGGGGGAATGTCGTTCGGGGCGTCGTTCATCAAGACCGACCTTGCGCCCCGTTGTTGTGAATCCGACGTGAACCGAGTGAGAACCCGGTGCGCCAAGTCTTGCGCATCACGCGTGCACGCGCACGCGGAGCTCGGCCAGCCCGTGGAGCGCGTTGTTGCGCCGCCAGGACGCCTCGGAGATCTCGAACCGCTCGACCCTCGCCGCGAGGGCGGCGATCACCGCGTGACCTTCGAGGCGCGCCAATCCGGCTCCGACACAATGGTGAATGCCGCGTCCGAAGCTGAGGTGATCGACGGGGTTGCGGGTGACGTCGAAGCGGTCGGGGTCGGCGAAGTGCCGCTCGTCGCGGTTGGCCGACCCGAACAGCACCGCGACACGCGCACCGTCCGGCAGCGTGAAGCCGCCGAGGTCGACGGGGCACGCGGCAAGCCGCGTGAATCGCTGCACGGGCGGTTCGATGCGCAACACCTCGTTGAACGCCGACGGCACGAGCGATCGGTCGCCACGCACGAGCTCCCACTGATCGGGGTGCTGGCCGAACAGCCACACCGCGGCCGACAGAGCGTTGACCGTGGTGTCCATCCCGGCCCACGCGTAGGCGAGCATCAGGCCCGGACACGCCTCGGGCTCGATGTCGCCGCGCTCACCGGCGGCGTAGATCTGGCTCCCCCATCGTCCGGGCTCGAGCCGCTCCGGTGTCGCGAATCCCGTGCAGTAGTCGAACAGCTCGCGGAACCCGGCTTGCGAGCTCCGCAACAAGTCGTTGTCGGGCCCGAACGTGTTGAAGGCCGCGGCTGCCCGTTCGAGGAGGTGCTCGCGGCCTTGTTCCGGGAGCCCGACCAGCTCGGCAACGACCCCGACGCTGTACGGCTGGGCGAGGTCGGCAACGGCGTCGAACGAACCTTGCTCGACGAGCGAGGCGACCATTGCCTCGGCCCTGGCCGTGATCGCTTCCTCGTGCGCCGTCAACGCCCGCGGTACGAGTTGCGCGTTCAACACCTTGCGGCGTGTGTCGTGGAGCGGCGGGTCGGTGGTCAGGATGCCGCGTCCCGACTTGGCGTTCATCCGGTCGTCCATCCCGACGCCTCGTGCCGACGTGAAGCGCTGCCAGTCCTGGAGCACCGCCCGCACCTCGTCGTAGCGCGGCAGCGCGTACGCGCCGAACTTCGTCATCCAGACCACGGGACCGAGCTCGCGCAGCTCCGCGTAGGCCGGGTAGGGATCGATCAGCACGTCGTCGGCCCACAGGTCGACGTCGGTCGACGGGCAGACAGATGACGCGCCGTCGATCACCCGGGCGAGCGTAGGCGCGCCGCGGCTTGATCCTCGTCGGGCGCAGGGCCGCGGATGTCCTGGTCGGGCACGGGCGTCGCCGGCGATCTCGTCGAACTCCGGAGGGATCACGAACCCGAGGTCGGTGAGCAGCCGGCTGCGCACGTCCGACGAGGTGTACGCGCCAGGAGAACCCTCGAACGAGAACGCGACCGCGCTGGTGGCTCCCACGAACTCGGGGTGCTCGGCCTGGATCGACGCATATCGGTCCTCGATCGAGGTGACCAGGCTCGCCGTACCAGTCGCGGATTCCGACCGGCACGACGCCGAGCGCGAGCAGCGCGTCCTGGTCGTTGAAGCCGACCGACACGACGCGCGTGGGCTCGGCATCGATCGTCGTCGACCCGTACGTGTGCTCGATCGTCACCGGGAACGCGGCGTCGCCGTCGGTCAGGGGAGTCAATACCGCGTCGCGAACGGTGGGAACCGGGCAGTGGCGACCGCCGGCCGCCGGATACCGTCCGGTGCGATGAGCGACGCCGACGTCACGCCCGACGACGTGGAGCGCGCCAGCCGGCGTATCCACGGCCTGGTGCGCCGAACACCGGTGATCGATCACGGCGACCTCGTCCTCAAGCTCGAGCTGTTGCAGCACGCCGGCTCGTTCAAGCCGCGCGGCGCGGCCAACCGCGTGCTGGCCGAGCGCGACCGCAGCGGCCACCTCCCAGCCGCCGGGTTGATCACCGCCAGCGGCGGAAATCACGGTGCGGCCGTCGCGTACGTGTCGCAGGCGATCGGGATCGCGGCCGAGGTGTTCGTGCCGTCGATGTCGCCGCTGATCAAGCACGCCAACGTCGCACGCTTTGGAGCGACGGTGCGGGTGGTCGACGGCTACTACGACGACGCCCAGGTGGCTGCCGACGCCCGCCAGCTCGAGTCGGGTGCGCTGATGGTGCACCCGTTCGACCACGCCGACACGGTCGCCGGGCAGGGCACGTTGGCTCGCGAGCTCGAAGATCAGATCGGTGGCTTCGACACGATCGTCGTCGCCACCGGTGGCGGAGGGTTCGTCGCCGGCCAAGCCGCGTGGTTGCGCGACCGGGCCCGGGTGGTGAGCGTCGAGCCCGAGCTGTCACAGTCGCTGCGCGCCGCGCTGCAGGCCGGGCGACCGGTCGACGTCGGCGTGAGCGGTCTCGGGAGCGACTCGATGGGCGCCAGGCGCATCGGCGACGCCCCGTGGGTGATGATCCGCCAGTTCGTCGACGAAGCGGTCGTGGTCAGCGAGGACGACCTGCGCGCCGCGCAACGCGAGCTCTGGCAGCAGTTCCGGCTCGTCGCCGAGCCGGGTGGCGCCGCAGCGCTGGCCGCGATCCGATCCGGCGCCTACCGCCCGTCGCCCGGCGAGCGCGTCGTCGTGGTGGTCTGCGGCTCCAACTGCGACCCCGCCGACGTCACCGAACCGTGACCGAGAACGTGCGAGCCACCCCGCGCCCGATGTGAGATCATCGGTCGATGCCGGACACGTTTCCTGCGCTGCGTGCCGTCGTCCTCCATGCGACAGATGCCCGTGCAGTGGCCGAGTTCTACCGCCAGCTCCTCGGTTACGTCTACCGGACCGGCGACGAATGCCCGCCAGCCGGGCAGCCTGATCCGCACGGCGAGGACTGGCTCGTCCTCCGAGGCCGCACCGGCGACGCGCGCCTCGCCGTTCAGCACGTCGCCGAGCTTCCCGCGTCCACCTGGCCCGACCCGCACGTGCCGCAGCAACTCCATCTCGACCTCACCGTCGCCGACGTCGACGAGCTCGCCGCGCAGCGCGACCGGGCTCGGTCGCTCGGCGCCAAGGTGCTCCTCGATCGGTCAGGCGATCCGGACGAGCCGCTGTACGTGTTCGCCGACCCGGCCGGCCATCCCTTCTGCATCTTCGTTTCGCCCGACCACCCCGCCTGACTACTCGCGGCTCGACCAGTACCCGTCGAACACGGCGACCGCCTCCGCGGTGAGCTCTGCGCACGGCCCGTCCACGTCGATCGCGACGTTGCCGCGGGCGAAGACCTCACGACTCGACAGGCGGAGGCTGCGCCCGCCTTCGGGCGCGATGTCGGCGAGCTGTGCACCGGACAACGCGAACGCCAACCGTCCGATGCCCGCCCAGTACTGGCCACCGGCACACATCGCGCAGCTCTCGCAGCTCGTGTACAGCGTGGCGGCCGCGCGTTCATCGGCGGTCATGTTCCGTGACGCCCATGCGGCCAACGCCAGCTCCGGATGTCCGGTCACGTCCCCGGTGCCGACGGTG
>DASUEW010000298.1:0-16102 GCA_036274875.1 Ilumatobacteraceae bacterium | reverse complement strand
TGGATGGGCCCGCGCACCGACGTGCGGCCTGATCACCCCGGCGGTGTCGACCTCTACGTCGGCGGTGTCGAGCACGCTGTGCTCCACCTGCTGTACGCCCGCTTCTGGCACAAGGTGCTGTACGACCTCGGCCACCTGTCGTCGAAGGAGCCGTACGCGCGGCTGTTCAACCAGGGGTACATCCTCGCCGACGCCTACAAGGACGAGCGCGAGATCTACATCGACGCGTTCGACGTCGAAGAGCGCGACGGCGCGTACTACCACGACGGCCGCCCGGTCACACGCGAGTGGGGCAAGATGGGCAAGAGCCTGAAGAACGCCGTGTCCCCCGACGAGATGTACGAGGCCTACGGCGCCGACACGTTGCGGCTGTACGAGATGGCGATGGGACCGCTCGACGCCTCACGCCCGTGGGAGACGCGCGACGTCGTCGGCATGTACCGCTTCCTGCAGCGGCTGTGGCGGGCGATGGTCGACGAGACCACCGGTGAGGTCGTCGTCGACGACGCGCCGGCCGACGACGAGACGCGCCGACTCCTGCACCGCACCATCGACATGGTGCGCCGCGAGATGGACGCGCTGCGGTTCAACACCGCGATCGCCAAGCTGATCGAGCTCAACAACCACATCACGAAGCTCACCACGACACCGCGTGAGGTGGCCGAACCGTTGGTGCTGATGCTGGCGCCGCTCGTCCCCCATGTCGCCGAGGAGCTGTGGCACATGCTCGGGCATGACGACACCGTGACCTACGCCGACTTCCCCGTCGCCGACGCGGATCTGCTCGTCGAAGAGACCGTCGAGTACCCCGTGCAGGTCAACGGCAAGGTGCGCGGAAGGATCATCGTCGCGATCGACGCCGACCGCGCCACCGTCGAGTCCGCCGCCCTCGCCGACGCCAGGGTCGTGGCCGCGATCGACGGTGCGTCACCGAAGAAGGTGATCGTCGTGCCCGGCAAGATGGTCAACGTGGTCGTCTGACACTCTCTCCGTGCCGCGATCAGTGCGGCCGGCGTCTGTCAGCGCGTCCCGAGGATGCCGTCGCGTTCGAGCACGTCGAGCTCGTCCGGCGCGTATCCGACCTCCAACAGCACGTCGCGCCCGTGCTCCCCGATGAGCGGTGCGGGCCGGCGCACTGTCGCGGGTGATGCTGCGAACCGCACCGGCGGGGGGACGCTGTGGTAGTCGCCGGCGATCGGGTGATGGGCGATCGGCAGTGCTTCGACAAGGTCGTCGAGCGTGGCGACCTCGGTGGCGGGGATTCCCTCGCGGCGGCAGAAGTCGAGCCAGAACGCGTTCGTACGAGTCGCCAGCACTGCCGCCACGTCGCGATACAGGCTGGCGCTGTGCTTGATCCGCTGGGCGCGCCCGGCATGGCGCGGATCGTCGTGGAGGTCGTCACGGCCGCCGGCCGAGAAAAGTGCCCGATAGTCGCGCCGCCGGTACGGCAGCACGCTGATCCAACCGTCGAGGGTCCGGCGCGGCCGGCGTTCGGTCGTCAGGATCCGCTCGTAGCCGACCCGGGCGACGGCTGGGACCGGGACGGCCCCCGCGCCGTGCTCCACGAGTACGAACGCTCGCATCACATCGATCATCGGCACCTCGACGCGCTGGCCCTCGCCGGTCCGTTGGCGATGGAAGAGCGCCGCGGTCACCGCTCCGGCGACGGTGAGACCACAGACCTTGTCGGCGACGAGCGTCGGCAGCAGCATCGGCTCGCTGCCGAGACGCGCGAACAGGTCACCGACTCCACACGCCGATTGGATGATGTCGTCGTACGCGGGGTCGTCGGCGCGCTGCGAGTCCGACGGGAAGCCCGCCGCCTGGCAGAAAACGATGTCGGGCCGAACCATGGCCACGTCGTCGTAGGCGAGACGTAGCCGAACGAGCGCGCCGGGCCGCAGGTTCGTGACCACGACGTCGGACCTCGCGGCGATGCGCAAGAAGGCCGCGCGGCCGGCCTCCTGTTTGAGATCGAGCACGACGCTGCGCTTGTTCCGCATCAGGTTCATCGCCACGCCCGAGAGCTCGGCGTGCGAGCCGGGTCCCATGAAGCGATTCGTGTCGCCGGGCGCAGTCTCGATGGTGATGACGTCGGCTCCGAGATCACCGAGCGTCTGGGTCGCGAGCGGACCCATCACGACCGTGCTCAAGTCGACCACGCGGATGCCGTCGAGCGGACCGGTCGGCGCGCGGGGCTGTGGCTCGGCGGCTGTCGCCTCGGTCACGGTGGCTCCTCTCGGGGATCCCGCCAGGATCTGCCAGCGAACCTGGCGGCCAAAAGCCCCTGATAGCTCTGGGCAGGAACGATCTCGTCGCAACGTACCAGGGCCATTTGGCTCTTTACGGGGTCGTGGCCGGGCGCGATGATGTGGGTGGCCCGTGAGGTGAAATCGGGATCCAGACCACGACCGGCCCGCACGGTACGGAACGTGGCTCCTGATCCAAGCATGTGCCCAGCTATCGGGATACACCTCACGGGCCCTGAGCGCGTCCGCCGACGATCCGGTCAACAGTCAGCCCGGCCGGCTTTCGCGTCGAGCCAAGTCGAACAGAACGGACTGCCTCGACACCATTGGTGAAACAAATCGAACAGTTCCGCAACCGCAACCGCAATCGCGTCGGCGGTCAGGTCGGGCGGGCGTCGAGGCGGACGGCGATGCCGGCCAGCTCGGGGGTGACCGGCACGTATCGCTGGAGCACGAGGGGGTCGTGGCCCGGCACGACGAGCTCGGGGGCATCGGCGAGCCGGCGCAGCGTCTCGTAGCCCTCGAGCATCGCACCGACGTCGAACACGATCGGGAACGGCCGCGCGTCGGTGAAGTTCTCGTAGAAGTGCGTGGCATCGGACGCCAGCACGATCCAACCGACCTCCGTGTGCACGCGCACGACCTGCAGTCCGTCGGTGTGGCCACCGATCCGATGCAGTGAGAGCCCCGGCGCCAGCTCGCTGTCGCCGTCGTGGAACACGACACGACCGGCGTACACCTCCATCACCAACCCGGCCACGTGATCGGGCGTGAACGCGTGGCCGAGCGCCGGATGAGCCATGTGGCGGCCGGTCGCATACGCCATCTCGCGGTCCTGGATGTGGAACCGCGCCACCGGGAACTGGGCGAAGCCGCCGATGTGGTCGTAGTGCAGGTGGGTGATCACGACGTCGGTCGCGGTACCTGCGTCGATGCCGATCGTGGCGAGTGCCTCGGCGACGGTGCGCACCAGCCGGCGGCCGCGTCGTTGTGCGTCGCCGACGTCGAACCCGGTGTCGACCACCCATGTGCGATTCGTCCCGACGACCGCCCACACGAAGTAGTCCATCGGCATCGGAACGTCGTGTGGGTCGCCGCCGAGGAAGTGCTCGGGTCGTCGTGCCTCGCGCTCGGCGTACTTGACGGCGTACACGCGGTAGGTCTCAGGACCGCTGTTCGGATTCCCCACCTTCCTAAGCTACCGACGGCCGCCGAGCCGGCCGGGCCGAGTTGTGAACTGGCCGAGTCGAAGTGGATCGAACTGGAAAGGACGACATCGATGGACCAGGAGCGCTTCGACGTCGGCAGGGAAGCACGGGGGCGTGTGCTCGGCGACGAGTACGTCACGCGCGCGTTCGCCAACGCCGACTCGTTCAACCTCGAGTTCCAGCAGCTCGTCACCGAGTACTGCTGGGGCGAGATCTGGGGTCGCTCGGCGCTCTCCGACAAGCAGCGCAGCCTCAACAACCTCTGCCTGCTCGCCGCGTTGAACCGCGGCGAGGAGTTCAAGACCCACTTTCGGGGTGCGCTCAACAACGGCGCCACGCTCGAGGAGCTGCGCGACACGTTGATGCAGATCGCGGTCTACGCGGGCATCCCGGCGGGCGTCGAGGCGTTCCGGCTCGGCCGCCAGGTCCTCGACGCCGAGGGCATCACGCCAGATCCGGCTCCATGACCGTCGTCGGATTCGTCGGACTCGGCAACATGGGTCAGCCGATGGCGACGAACGTCGCCCGAGCAGGCTTCGATCTCGTGTGTTTCGATGCCGCCGGCACGCACGAACGCCTGCCGCCCGGCGCCACCGCGGCAGCTGACCTGGCCGACCTGTTCGCGCGAGCCGACACCGTGCTGCTCAGCGTGCCGGACGGCGCCGCCACGATCGCGATCGTCGACGAGATCGTTGCCACTGCAGAACGCCGCCTCACCACCGTCGTCGACCTCTCGACGGTCGGGCCGCAGGTCGCCGGCGAGGTGGCCGAACGACTCCAGACGATCGGCGTCACCTATACCGACGGCCCGGTCTCAGGGGGCGTCGCGGGCGCACGCGCGGCCACGATCTCGATGATGTTCGCCGGTCCGGCTGACGTTCTCGAGACCAACCGCCCGGTTCTCGAGACGATCGCCGCGAACGTGTTCCACGTCGGAACGCGCGCGGGTCAGGGCCAGGCGATGAAGCTGCTCAACAACTACCTCTCGGCGACGGCGTTGGCCGCCACGTCGGAGGCGATCGCGTTCGGTGTGGCGGAGGGGCTCGACATGGGTGTCATCCTCGACGTGCTCAACGCGTCGACCGGGCGCAACTCGGCGACCACCGACAAGTTCCCGAACCGCGTCATGACCGGATCGTTCGACGCCGGCTTCCACACGCGACTCATGGCCAAGGACGTGCGGCTGTTCCTCGACTCCGTGGCCCGCATGGGCACCGCCGCCACCGTGGCCGAATCGGTGAGCGACGTGTGGCAGCGCGCCGACGAGGCGATGCCGGGCAGCGACTTCACCCAGATCTGGCAGTTCGTGTCCGGTCGATGACCCGAGCCAAGGTCAGCCGCGTCAGCCCCCTCGCGTTCGCCACCGGTGTTCTCGCCTTCGGGCCTCGCGTCGTCGGCTCTGCCATGCTGGTGAGGGCGAGCGACCACCACGCAGACGCCGACACGGAGAAGGCATGAGCCTGTATTACGTGCAGAAGTTCCTGTACGAGCTGAACCGCGACGAGAAGGCGCAGCAGGCGTACCTGGCCGACCGCGTCGGCGTGCTCGACGGGTACGACCTCACCGACGAGGAGATCCGTGCGCTCGTCGAGCCCGACATCGGGCTGCTGTTCCACCTCGGCGTGAACGGCCAGATCCTGATGCACTTCGCCGCGTTCCACCACATCGCGTGGGGCGACTACCTCAACCTGATGCGCGAGGGCATCGCCACCCACGGACCGGTGCGCGAGGGCGTCTACGCGGTCACCGGGTACGAGGGGGTCGATGCCCACACCTCGGCACTCGGCCAGCGCGGTAGCTCGGCGCAGGGTGTCGACGACGAAGGGGGTCGGTGATGCCACTCGTGTTCGCTGGTGTGTGCAGCCATGCGCCCGGCATCCGGGGTCGGTACGAGCAGGCCGACCCGATCCTGCGCGAGGCCCTCTACGCCGCGTTCGACGAGATGCGCGAGGCGCTCGAGGCAACTCGACCCGACGCGATCGTCGTGGTCGCCGCCGAGCACTTCGCCAACTTCTTCATGGACAACATGCCGTCGTTCGCGATCGGCATGGCCGACTTCTACGACGGTCCGATCGAGGCCACGGACTGGATCAAGATCGACAAGGTTCGAGTCCCGGGCAACCGCGAGCTCTCACAACGGTTCATCACCGGAGTGATGAACGGTTCCGACGTGTCATATGCCGAGGAGTGGAAGTTCGACCATGGCATCATGCTCCCGCTCAGCTTCCTCACCCCCCGATACGACCTTCCCGTGATCCCGGTGAACATCAACTGCCAAGGTCCGCCGCTCGCGCCACTGCACCGGACCTGGGCGTTCGGCGAGTCGATGCGGTCGGCCATCGACGCGCTCCCGGAACGGATCGCGTTGATCGGGACCGGCGGCATCTCGCACTGGCCGGCCACGCCAGACTCCGGCAAGATCAACGAGGACTGGGACCGCGACTTCCTCGACCGGTGGGTGCGCAACGACCGTGCGGCCCTCCTCGCCTACGACGACCTCACGATCTACGCCGAGGCCGGCCAAGGCGGCTTCGAGATCCGCACGTTCCTCGCGGTGAGCGCCGCCGCGGCCGGAGCGAAGGGCACCGTGCACTTCTACGCCCCGATCCCGATCTTCGCCGTCGGCTGCACCATCGCCACATATCAGATTGCGGCCTGACGGCCGACATGCCAGATCGCGGCCTGACGGCCGATACCTTCGGCGTGTGGACTTCGGCGACCTGGCGATCCGCAATCTGACGTACCAACAGTTCGTCGAGCGAGGTCGAGCACCAACCAGCGCCGAGATCGCTGCCACTGCCGGTGTCGCCGCCCACGAGATCCACACGACCTGGCAACGGCTGCACGAAGCCCACGCCATCGTGTTGGACAGCTCGACCGGCGAGATCCGCATGGCGAACCCGTTCTCCGCCGTGCCGACGGCGTTCCGCGTCCACGCCGCCGGGCGCTGGTGGTACGCCAACTGCGCCTGGGATGCCTTCGGCATCTGCGCCGCGCTCGCCACGGACGGTCGGATCGAGACCGCCTGTGCAGACTGCAGCGACCCGTTGGTCTGCGAGGTCCGCGATCGGCGGCCCGACAACCCATCGCTGCTGTTCCACTGCCTCGTGCCGGCCACCGCCTGGTGGGACGACATCGTGTTCACCTGAACCACGATGAACCTCTTCCGGTCGGAGGAACATGTGACTCGCTGGCTCGACGGTCGAAGCCCCGGCGCCACGCTGCCCATCAGGCAACTCAGCGAGCTCGCCCACGCCTGGTGGGGCGACCGGCTCGACCCGGACTGGCAGCCCCACACCCGAGAACAGAACCAAGCCATCCTGACCACGGTCGGACTCACCGACCAGTTCTGGCAACTCCCATAGACGTGCTCATGCGCCGACTACCGCCTGTGCGCGACCGGGTCGCGTTCTGGGATCATCGTGGTCATGGACGAGACGACTTTCCCACTCGCGGCGGCCGACGGCTCGGACATCGCCGTCTACCGCTGGACCGGTGACCAGGCGCCGAGAGCGATCGTGCAGGTCGCCCACGGCATGGGCGAGCATGCCGGGCGGTACCGTCGGTTGGCCCAAGCACTCACCGACTCCGGATACGTCGTGTACGCCAACGATCACCGCGGCCATGGCGCGACCGCCGGATCGGCTGACCACCACGGTGATCTCGGGCCGGGCGGTTGGTCCGGCCTCGTGAGCGATCTCGGCGAGCTCGGAGCCCTTGCCCGCCGGGAGCACCCTGGCGTTCCGCTCGTCCTGGTCGGTCACAGCATGGGCTCGTTCGCCGTGCAGGGATATCTCCTCGACCACAGCGACGACGTCGACGGTGCGGTGCTGTCGGGCACGACGGCGATCGATGTCGTCGCACCCGGCATCGACCCGACGAAGGAGGTCGACCTCAGTGCGTTCAACGCCGCGTTCGAACCGGCACGCACCGAGTACGACTGGTTGAGCCGCGACCCCGACGAGGTCGACGCCTACGTCGCCGACCCGGCATGCGGCTTCGGCCTCAACCCGCACGGCACGGCCAGCATGCTCGACGGACTCGTCGATACGGCCGACGCGTCTCGCCTCGCGGGCATCCGGCCGGACCTGCCGATCTACCTGCTGTCGGGCGACGCCGATCCGCTTGCCGGCGGGGGCGCTCTCATCGAGCTCGTCGCCGACCGCTACCGTCAGGCCGGCGTGAAGGACGTGACCGTCGCGTTGTACCCCGGAGCACGTCACGAGGTGTTCAACGAGACGAACCGCGACGAGATCACGGCACACCTCGTCACGTGGCTCGCCCGCGTCACCGAGCGCTGAACATCTGGCGACGAGCATGATCACCGGCTTCCTCCATCCGGGTGAGATGGGTGCGTCGGTCGCAGCAGCCTGCGCCGGCCGACGCATCTGGGCGAGCGAACACCGCTCCCGCGCGACGATCGAGCGCGCCGAAGCGGCCGGCATCGAGGACGTCGGCGATGTCGGCACGCTGGTCGGTGTCGCCGACACCATCGTGGCGGTCTGCCCTCCTGAGGCCGCGATCGCCCAGGCACGCCAGATCGCCGAGCTCGGATTCAGCGGCGTGTACGTCGACGCCAACGCGATCTCTCCCGCCACCGCCAAGCGCGTCGCCTCGATGTTCGAGCACGCCGTCGACGGTGGCATCGTGGGGCCGCCGGCGGTCACACCCGGCACGACGCGGCTCTACCTGTCCGGCTCGAACGCCTCCGATGTCGCCCGGCGATGGGACGGATCAGTGCTCGACGCGCGAGTGATCGGCGGCGAGCCAGGCGCGGCGTCGGCCCTCAAGATGTGTTATGCGGCGTGGACGAAGGGCACCGCGGCGCTGTTGCTCGCGGTTCTCTCGGTCGCGACCGCCGAGGGCGTCGACGCCGATCTCATCGCCGAGTGGGACATCTCCCAGCCCGATCTGCCGACGCGTGCGAATCGTGCCGCCCGGGGCAGCACGCCCAAGGCCTGGCGCTTCGCCGGCGAGATGGACGAGATCGCGGCGACGTTTCGCGATGCTGGGCTCCCGTCGGGGTTCCATGACGGCGCGGCGGAGGTGTTCCGCCGCCTGGCCGGCTTCAAGGACGCAGCACCGCCATCGCTCGACGACGTGATCGAGACGCTGGTGGGCCGTGTCGCCGCTGGGGTGGATGACGCAGGGGATCAGACGAAGTCGACCGTGATCACTCCGAGGCCGGCGTAGTCCACCTCGAAGTGGTCGCCGGCACGGCAGTCGACCGGGCGGGTGAACGAGCCGGTGAGGATCGTCTCGCCGGCCTCGAGCGTGATCCCGTAGCCCGCCAGTCGCCTGGCCAGCCACACGATGCCCATCACCGGGTCGTCGAGCACGGCGGCCGCGACGCCAGTTTCCTCGACGACGCCGTTGCGCTTGAGGATCGCCGGAACCCATCGCAGATCGACCTCCCCGGGTGCCACCTGCCGCCCCCCGATGACGACACCCGCGTCGGCCGCGTTGTCAGCGATCGTGTCGCGCACACCTCGGGCAACGCCGTCGTCGGGATCGATCCGGTGCGAGCGGGCGTCGATCAGCTCGAGTGCCGGCACGATGTGATCGGTCGCAGCATTCACGTCGTCGACCGTCACGTCGGGGCCGCCGAGGGGCCGGCGGAGCACGAACGCCAGCTCGACCTCGATCTTCGGGTCGAGGTAGTCGGCTGCCGTGAGCGTCGCACCGCTCTCGAAGAACATGTAGTCGAACAACACGCCGAAGTCGGGCTCGTCGATCTTCATCGCCTGCTGCATCGCCCGGCTGGTGAGCCCGATCTTGTGGCCGCGCACGGTCGCTCCGTTGGCGAGCTGGAGCTCGGTCCACGCCCGCTGGCAGGCATAGGCATCGTCGAGGGTCATGTCGGGGTGGTCGAGCGTGATCCGTTTGATGAGGCGCCGAGTGGTTCGGGCGTGCTCGTGGCGAGCCGCGATCTCGGCGATCTGCTCCGGATCGAGCGTGGTCGCCATCGTCGGGTCTCTCCTCACGCCTCAGCGTTCGAGGTGGAAGTCGCCGGCGAGGTAGGCCTGGCGAACGAGCTCGGGGTTGGCGCGCAGCTCGGCGGCGGCGCCCGACCACGTGATCTCACCCCGCTCCATCAACGACGCGTCGGTGGCGAGCTCGAGCGCGATGGTGGTGAACTGTTCGATCAGCAGCACGCCCGTCCCGGCGGCGGCGATCGCTCGTACGGCCTCGACCAGCCGGGCGACGACGACCGGCGCCAGGCCGAGGCTGAGCTCGTCGGCGAGCAGGTAGGTGGGGCGGCTCACGAGGGACTGGGCAAGCGCCAACATCTGTTGCTGCCCACCCGACAGCGTTCCGGCGCGCTGGTTGATGCGCTCGCGCAGCTCGGGGAACACGCCGAGCGCCTCGTCGACCGACGCCGCGGCGTCGGCGCGGCTCAGCATGCTCCCGGCGGCTTCGAGGTTGTCGCGCACGGTGAGGTCGGTGAGCACCCGGTGCCCCTCGGGGACCGCCGCGATCCCCGCCGCGCGGATCCGGTGTGGTGCCTTGCCCGCCAGCTCGACACCGCCGAGGCGCACGCTGCCGGCGAGTGGCGGCAACACGCCGGCGACACCCAGGACGAACGACGACTTGCCGGCGCCGTTGGCTCCCAGCAGCGCCGTCACGCGCCCGGGATGGAGCTCGATGCCGACATCGCGAACCACGACTCGCTCACCGCGCGCGATGCAGAGGCCCTCGACGACGAGGTTGTCGCTCACGACTGCTCCAACGCAACGCCCAGGTACGCGGCGCGGACCTTCGGATCACTGAGCGACTCGGCCGTCGGGCCGTATGCGATCAGTTCGCCGAAGTCGAGCACGGCGGTGTTCTCGCAGATCGCGGCGATCAGCTCGACGTCGTGGTCGATCAACACGACCATCGCCGACGTCGCCGCCGGCAGGCGTGCGATCGTGGCCCGCAGCTCGGCCGTTTCCAGGTTGGAGAGCCCGGCCGCTGGTTCGTCCATCATGATCACCTTCGGCGTGCCGACGATCGCCCTGGCGAGCTCGACGAGACGCCGTTCGAAGGCGTTGAGCACGCGCGCCGATCGAGCGGCGTGGTGCGCGAGACCGGTGATCTCGAGGGCCTGTCGAGTGCTGGCGGCCTTCTCCGCCGACGACAGCCGCGCCGTGTCGAGCATCACCGCCACGTTGTCGTGGACCGTCAGCTCGTTCACGACCTGCTCGGTCTGGAACGTGCGCCGGATGCCCCACCGAGCACGCTTGTACGGCGTCATCGCCAGAATGTCGGTGCCGTCGACCGTGATCGATCCGGTGCTCGCGGTCACGAACCCCGACATCACGTTGAGCAGCGTCGTTTTGCCGGCGCCATTCGGGCCGACGATGCCCACGATGCTCCCGTCGAGTTGCAGCGTCAGGTCGTCGAGCGGCCGTACCCCACCGAACTGAACGGTGACGCGATCGATGTCGATCATGATCCGACCTCAGCCGCCGCGCTCGCCCCGTTGGCGGCATCGTCCACCCCGGCCGGCTCGCCGTCGGAGACTGCCCGGCGCTTGCGCGGTGAGAGCCTGGCGCGCATCGATCGCGCCAGACCGGTCAGCTGGCCGGCCGCGCCCTCTGGCGCCGCCGTGAGCGAGAACATCAGCAGGAACCCGAAGATCATGTTGGCGATCTCGGCGTTGATCCCGCGTTGGCTGAACAGCGCGGGAAGTCCACGGGCTAGCAGGCCGGCGAGCGCTGCGCCGAGGAGGTGGAACGACCCGGCCGAAACCGAGATCCCGAACAGCAGCATCGACGACGCCGCGCCGAAATCGCCCGTCCCGGGACGACCGATGTTGGCGGCGTACAACCCGCCGGCGACGCCGGCGAGGAAGCCGGCGAGTGTGAACGCCCACGTCTTGTACATCGTGACGTTCACACCGGCCGAGTAGGCGGCGGCCTCGCTGCGCCGGATCATCGCCCACGCGCGGCCCGGGCGCGTTCGCAGGTGGACCAGCACGAGCGCGAACCCGAGGATCGCGACGGCGAGGGCGAACCGGAAGTACGCGGAGTCGTTCTCGGCGAAGCTCGGCCGAGGGGCGTTGCGGATCGCGCCGCTACCACCCCGGCCGGTGAACCCGGAGCCGCCTTCCGGGAACCCGATGGCGTTGATCACCACGAAGAACGCGCCGGCACTCATCAACGTGACGAGCGCCAGGTACAGCCCGCGCAGGCGGAGTGCGGGCAACCCGATGAGCGTGCCGAGCGCCGCCGCGACGACGCCGCCGACCACGATGTTGGCCGCGACCGGCAGGTGGGGGTCGTGCAGCGCCAGGCGGAGCGACACCCAGGCCCCGACGCCCAGCAGCGCGAAGTTGGCGAGCGAGACGAGGCCCAGCCGGCCGTAGAGCAGGCCGACACCGAGCGCCGCCAGCGAGTAGACCACCGCCGCCGTGAACGCTCGCAGCCAGTACGAGCTGAAGTAGGCGGGGATCCACCAGGCGAGGAACAGCAGGACGATCGCCACCGGCAGCAGGCGCCCGAGCTCGCGCCCGACACGAGTCATCGGTCGGCTCCGACGAACGACACGACACGACTGCGTTGGAGCAGCAGGATCACTCCCGCACCCACGGCGAGCTGCGTGATGTCCTTGTACGGCGAGATCCGGTTGAAGTTGGTGAGCTCGGCCTCGATGACGCCGATGAGCATCGCTCCGGCGAACGTCCACCACAGCGACTTCAACTGCCCGACGACCGCCGCCGCGATGGCGGGGATGACGAGGAACGTCAGCGACGACGCGTCGAGCTGCTTCGTCGCGCCGAACAGGATTCCCGACAGCCCGGCGATGACTCCGCCCATCAGCCAGGCCACCGTCTCCGCCCGGCGGACGTCGACGCCGAGCATCGACGAGAGCTCGCGGTCGTTGGCGAGCGATCGCATCGACAACCCGACCCGGGTCTTGTTCAGGAAGGCGGTGATCGCCACCGTGACGACGAGTGCCAGGACGATGACGAGGGCTCGCGTCAACGTGACGGTGACCTCTCCGATCTTGAAGCTCCACTCGTCGGTCGGGAGGTCGAGCTTCTGGATCCGCGCCGTCCAGCGCCAGCCGCAGAACCCGAGGATGAACAGCCCGAACCCGAGGGCTCCCATCGCCCGCACGATCGGGTCGCGGCGCGACAGCCGCGGCGAGATCACGAGCCCGTAGAACAACGACAGCACGATCGCGAGCGCGACGGCGGCGATGTACCCGAGCGCCTCCGGGCGCCCTTTGCCGATGAACTCGTTGGCGAGCGTGAGCGCGGCGATCGCGCCGACGGCGCCTTGCGCGAAGTTCAAGACGCCGGTGGCGCGGTAGACGACGACGAGACCGAGGGCGGACAGGGCGTAGATCCCTCCCACCGTGAGACCGGTGATGAGGAACGTGAGCAGATTCGTGCCCGTGATGGCTGCGATCATCATGCCCTGTTCGCCCAGCGGTCCCGTCGTCGCCTCAGTGCGGGTTCAGCCGCCGAGCCCTTCGGATTCCTCGAGGGCGAGGATGTCCTCGAGCTCGGGATCGGCGTGCTCGTGGCAATCCTCCACGAGCTCGTACTCACCGGCGTCGTTGATGGTGACGATGCGGCCCGCATGGTTGGAGTTGTGACGGTCGCCGGGGCCGAAGTACCAGTCGCCGCAGTTGAGGTCGCTCGGGTACGCCTTGACGTTCTGGATCGCCTCCGTGACGGCTTCGCGAGTGATCGCTTCGGGATCCATCGCGAGCAGCGTGTCGGTGAAGATCTTGGCGGCCAGCCAGCCGGCCTGGCTGAACGTGTCGCGCGGATCGTCCGCCTCACCGTACTCGTCCATCGTCGCCAGCCACGCCTGGTTGTCGGGCGAGGTGTTGTCGATGGTGGTCAGCTCGGCCTGGACGTCGTAGCGGCCCCACCAGTACTCACCGATCGTCTCGGGGAAGCCGGCGAGGTACTGCGACGTGGGACCGCCCCAGTGGGTTGCATCACCGAGATCCTGCTCCTCGGCAACTGCCAGCAGCGGCACGGTGAGGCCCGCCGGCTCCATCACGATCACGGCGTCGGGGTTGTCGGACACCGAATCCTGGATGATCGAGATGAAGTCGGGGTTGGCCGGGTCGTGAAGGACCGCGCGGACCGTGACGCCTGCGGTCTCGCCCCATTCCACCAGACCGGTGCACACCCACTCGCCGACGTTCGGGATGTTCTGCGAGATGCACGTCATCGTCTCGGCGCCGTACTCAGACACCATGTACTGGGCGATTCCCAGAGCCGAGTTCCGCGGACCGGCGTTGGTGGGCGAGATGTTCTTCGAGTGGTAGCACTCTCGCGGAACGCCGGTGCCGTACACGGCGACCACACCCTCTTGCTCGTACAGCGGCTCGTTGACGCCGCACTCGACGAACGACGAGCTGCCGACCATGGCGACGACTCCCTCGTCGTTGACGAGCTTGGCGCCGAGCTGGCTGGCGACCTCCGGAGTCCACTGGTCATCCTCGAGCAGGAACTCGACGGGACGACCGTTGATGCCGCCGTTGGCGTTGACACACTCGAAGAAGGCCTTGGCGCCCTGGCCCGAGGAGCTGAAGTCGTCGGGTCCGGTCTTGCTCTGGATCGAACCGACCTTGATGGGCTCTCCCGTCGCGGCCTCGCCGCTGACCAGACATGGCGAGTCGCCGGCCGGTGCTGCGGTGGCGTCCGGTGCCTCCGTGGCGTCCGGCGCCTCCGTGGCGTCCGGTGCCTCCGTGTCCGACGCACCATCGTCGTCGTCGCCGCCACAGGCGCCTGCCACGAGTGACAGGGCCACGATGGCGCCGAAGACCGCTCGCTTGCGCATCGCTCGGTGTTTCATGTGGTCCCCCTTCTTGGGTGTTGCGAACAGTAGAGAACTCTCAGGAGTTGCGGGTGACCCGCGCACCCATCGCCGCCGCAAGCGCGCCGGGAGCGTCCCCCGAAGCCAGGCGCCCATCGATCGCGCCGGCACCGGCCACGACGCGGGCCGCGATCGCGTTCAGGTCGACCTCGACACCGGCGAGGAAGACGCAGGCAACAGAGGCGACTCCGTGATGTGGGTCGGTGACCCAGGTCGCCACGGAGGCGAGCCCGGGAACGACCTCGCCGGACGAATACGCCCACCCCCGTCGCCGGGACTCGGCGACCTCGGGTCGCTCGCCGGGCATCACCGGTTGCCCGGCCAGGATGGCAATACCGGGTGCGCCCCGATCGATGGGATGACGTGAGCCGGGCCGGTACGCGACGTGAGCAGCGGTGCGCTGCGGCTCCACGCTGTCGAGCGTGACTGCGTGGCCGCCGACACGCACGACGACGAACGCCGTCATCGACAAGTCGTCGGCCAGCGCGGTCAGCTCGGGCCGAGCGACGATCTCGAGCGCGGTGCGGCTGGCCCGCGCCCATTGCGCGAGCTTGTCGCCGGGATGGCAGCGCCCGCCCGAGTCGCGCCAGATCAGCGCGTGGAGCTCGAGCGTTCGCACGATCCGGTAGGCGATCGATCGGTGGACCTCGAGTCGGCCGGCGAGGTCCTCGATACTTGGTGCCTCGTCGGCCGTGGCGATCACCTCGAGCACGCGTAGCCCTCGGTCGAGCGTCTGGCTGGTGTTCGATCGCGCAGCAGCCATCAGCACCCCGCCGCGGCCCCCAGGACGACGGCGCCCACTGTTCGGATAGTGAGCACGATAGTGCGATAGTCGATCAGCCCGCCGACATCGTGTCAAACCGAGGGACCCGGCCACGCAGGTGCCCGTCTCACTTCGTGGGTTCATGCGACTGGTGCCTCGTCAACCCCGGGGACGACCCGGATGCGTGCGATGCGCGGCGGCCGCTTTGGTCATCGCCCAATCGATGCAGAAGTCGTCGAGGTGCACGCGCATCAGGGCCGCCGCCTTGTTCTCGTCCTGGCGGGCGATCGCGTCGGCGATCTCGATGTGCTGCTCGGCGACGTGGCGCCGGAGCCCGACGCGCGACGTGGCATCACGCATCGCGCCTTCCAGGACGTGGCGGATCGCCGACATCCACATGTGCAGCACCCGGTTGTGGGTCGCCTCCGAGATCGCCAGGTGGAAGTCGAGGTTGACCCGCAAGAACCCGTCGGCGTCGTCGAGCAACAAGAGCGCGTCGTGGGCGAGCTGCTGGATGCGCTCGATCTCGGCGGGGCCGGCGCGCCGAGCGGCGAGCCGGACGCTGCTCACCTCCTGCACGCGGCGCGCCTCGCCGAGCTCGCCGACCGAGATGACCTCGCCGCCCATCAGGAACGTCAGGTCGTCGCCGAAGCCACGCCCGACGGCGGTCGCGTCGCCCATGTTCACGAACGCGCCGCCACCCGAGCCGGCCGCCATCCGCACGTACCCGCGGCCACCGAGGAGCCGCAACGCCTCCCTGATCGTGGAGCGTCCTACTCCGTAGCGCTCGGCCAACTCAGCCTCGTCGGGCATCCGAGCGCCGGGCTGGTAGCCACCGGCGAGGATGACGTCTTGGATCTCTTGTGCGATCGCCTCGTAGGCGAGGGGTCGCTTCGCCATCGAGGCGGCACCATAGTCGGACACCGTTCGAGTCTGAGCATTGCAGCGCAAAGATCGGATCGTTGGCGACGTGTCGGTGGCCGACGTTCACCCAGGATCGGACGCGTGGTTCAGAATCGACGACCCGATTCCGACTGCGTGGCCGAGGTCCTCGAG
>DASUEW010000297.1:0-3273 GCA_036274875.1 Ilumatobacteraceae bacterium | reverse complement strand
CTCAGTGTGCTCGAACGTGACGAGCACCTCCTCCATCCCGTCCCCGTCGAGGTCGCTTCGCACGACCTGCACGACCTCGCCGAGCGTGCCGTCGACGCCGAGCCCGTTGGCGAACCTCGCACCGATCTGGCGGTACTCCTCGATCTCGAGGCCGACCTGGCGGGCCGGGCGGGGCTGGATCTCCCACTCACCGACCACGCCGATCCCCGAGTATCCGAAGCCGGGCGGTTGTGGAACCGGAACGTCGACACCGACTGCGAACCCGATCCGCCCGTCGAAACACGCTTCGCCGGATGCACCCAGGCTCGTCGCCGCGGGAACGAAGTCGAGCCCGGTCACGCGCACAGGGTCGCCGGTTGCGGCGGGGAACTCGAGAGGTCTCGATTCGCCCTCCTCTCCCATTTGCACCCACTCCGATCCGTCCCAGTAGCCGAGCGGCAACCAGAAACCGTCACCTTGCGCGCCGATCACCACCGCCGCGACCTCGGTCGTGGGCGCGGGCCGTGTGGTGGTGGCGGAAGGGACCGCGGTGGTCGTCGGTGTCGACGTCGTCGTCGCGGCCGCGACTGTCGTCGAAGCACCTGCTGACGACGTCGTGGGGGAGTCGGGCAACGTCGCCGACGCGCCGCCGATCGATGTCGTCGTCGGCGTGAGGGTGTCCGACGACGTCGACGTGTCCGTCGAGCACGACACGATCGCGACCCCCGCGACGAGGACGACAAGTCGTCGCATCACCCCAACCCTAGGCCCACCCCCCGTTCTGTCTGCGTCAGATGAACCCACGGGCCGGATGGCGCAGACAGAACGGGGGAACCCTCGGTTCTGTCTGCGTCAGATGAACCCACGGGCCGGATGGCGCAGACAGAACGGGTTTCAGCCGAGGTCGGGCCAGCGGCGTTGCTGGCGGCGGCGGAGGCCGGCGGCGCCGAGCTTGCGGCGTTCGGACAGCTCCCACTGGCGGCGCCACCCGTTGTACTCGGGGCCGGCGAGGGAGGGGCTGGTGCCGGCGTGGGCGCGTTGGCGGGCGGTCCAGTAGTCGGTCAGGGCCTCGTCGCCGAGGGCCGTGACCGCCGCCTCGATGCGGGCGTTGAAGCGTCGCGTGCTCTCGCCGTCCTCCGCCGTCAACGGGTGCCCGAAGATCACCTTCGTGCGTCCGGGCTTGGGCTTCTTCATCCCCTTGCCGAAGATCGCCCCGGTGCCGTCGATGAACACCGGCACGACGGGTGCGCCGGTGCGGCTCGACAGGTAGGCGGCGCCGCCCTTGAACGACTGGCCCCAGCCATCGGGCGACCGGCCACCCTCCGGGTAGATCACCAGGCTGTAGCCGTCGGCGATGAGATCGCGGATCATGTCGGACGACTTGCGGCCGGTGGCCTCACGATCGATCGGGATGGCGTTCAGGGCGAGAGCGGAGAACGCTGCCTTCCAATGCTTGTCGAAGAAGTAGTCGGCCGCCGCGGCCACGACGAGGGCGTGCCGCCACGCGGGCGGGACGGAGCGGATCATCAAGCCGGTGTCGACATGGCTGTGGTGGTTGGGGGCGAAGATGACCGCCGGCGGGTCGTCGAGCCTGGTCAGGTCGTCGAGGCGGTCGGTACCGACGATCTCGGGGTTCGTCAGTGTGCGGGCGAAGAGCCGGATCGGGCCCTCGGTGATCACCGCGCGCGCCGCTCCCGCTAGCGGCGATCGCGCCCACGTGGTGTCGTACTCGGCGCCGAGCTTCGACGGCTCCTCGGGCACGACGACGCCCTTCGGGACGGTTGGGGCGCGGTACGGGAAGCCGTACTTCCGTAATGGTGCCGCCACCAGCCGGACGAGCCGCTCGGCATGTCCCGCGGCGCGCTGCGCTCGACGCATTGCGTGCTTCATCACTTGACGTCGGCGACGAGGATCGCCGGAACGTGCAGATGGGTCACCGTCGCCGACCGGCCGACGACGTCGCTGGCGATCTCGAACGCATCGTCCATCGTCGACGCCGGCGTGAAGCCGAGCCGCCGGACCGCCCGCGGTTCGCCGCCGACGATGACCACGCGGCCGGCGTGTTGCAGCCCGTGCGCCCCCCAGTACCACGCGTAGAACGGGTGCACACCGTGGTAGGCGTTGCCCGTACGGTAGAGGTGCCTGTACCACTCGTCCTCGGCGTACTGCTTCTCCCACTTCGCCGACATCACGACGGGATCGTTCGAGTCGGCGAGCACCTGCTCGTAGAAGTCGATGTAGCTCGGATGGTGGACCGGGTGGAAGTCGCGGTACGTGGGGTGGGTCATGATCACGACGCCGCCTTCGCGTACGAGTGGCATGCCGCGGTACATGTTGAACAGGTAGCCGAGGCCCATGCACATCACGAGCACCGGGTTCATGATCGAGTCCGGGTTGTACGGGCAGATGAACGGGATCCCCATCGTCAGGATGTCGGTCTGGCCATGGACCTCGACGAGCTGCTGGGCGTAGACGTTGTCGAGCGTGATGTTGTGCACGCTCTCGGTGTCACCGGCCTGCACGCTGGTCGTGCGATACGGCGCCTCGATGCCGTGGAAGATCTTGCGCGCCAGGCGCGTCGGTACGCGGTCGAGCGACTTGGCGGTCGCCAAGTAGGTCGCCCGGTCACGTACCGTCCACTCCCACTCGCGCTTGGACAGGAAGTCGAACGGCGACGGGAACGTGTCGGTGTTGAGCGTGGTCTCGATCTGGAAGATCTGCGGTCCGTGATCGCGCAGCACCTTGCCCATCCGCCACACGCTCTTGTGGAGGTCGCTGTGGTGGCGGTCCATCAGGCTTCGCGTGTTCTGCAGTGTCTCGGGGTTGTGGTGGAAGCTGAGACAGCGGTACGACGCCAGCCCGGTGGTGACCGACTTCCACCCTCCGTCCATCGCGGCCTGGTTGACGTTGACGTACACGAGCAGGTCGCTGTCGGCCGCCCGCTTGTTGATCTCGACGACCTCACCCTCGGGTGTGGTGCCGACCTCGACCAGGTTGTCGTAGTCCTCGGCGTCGTGCTGGTAGAGCGTGCCCCGCGGCTGGAACGCGTCGTAGATGCGGTCGCCGAGGACGTGGCGCAGCTCGTAGTCGTGCATCCGGCGGTGGAGGCCGAGGGCGGCGATCAGGTGGACGTCGTCGACCCCGGCGGCGGCGGCGAGGTCGAGCACCGCCTCGATCACCCGCTGACGGGTGTCGGGTGTGCGCATCTTCGGCAGCGACAAGCTGGCGTCGTCGAAGGCGATCGTCAGCTTCATCCCGGGGAACAGCAACGCCGGCAGGGGATCGGAGTCGTGC
>DASUEW010000296.1:0-5794 GCA_036274875.1 Ilumatobacteraceae bacterium | reverse complement strand
GCTCGCGGGTCTGGAGTGCGAGTCGCAGCGACGGCCGGCCGGCGGTGTCGGTGCTCACCCCGACGAGACGGCCCGGAAGCGCTCGGGCGGCGCCGGCGCCGGCCGCGATGAAGCCAGGGTGCGGCCCGCCGTAGCCGAGCGGCACGCCGAACCGTTGCGCCGAGCCCACCGCGATGTCGGCTCCGACCTGACCGGGTGGCTTGGTGAGCACGCACGCCAACAGATCGGTGGCGACGATCGCCATGCCACCACCGCCGTGGACGGTGTCGATCGCCGCCGTCCAGTCGGTGAGTGCACCGGTCGACGTCGGGAAGCTGAAGAGGGCGCCGAACCACGGGCCCTCTCCCAGCACGTCGAGGTCGCCGACGACGAGCTCGATACCGACCGGCTCGGCCCGTGTCGCGAGCACGGCGATCGTCTGCGGGTGCGTGTCGAGGTGGACGAAGAAGCGGTTGCTCGCACCGCGCACGAGCCGACGAGCCATCGTCATCGCCTCCGCCGCCGCCGTTGCCTCGTCGAGCAACGAGGCATTCGAGATCTCCAGGCCCGTCAGCTCGGAGATCATCGTCTGGTAGTTGAGCAGGGCCTCGAGACGACCCTGGCTGATCTCGGGTTGATACGGCGTGTACGCCGTGTACCAGGCCGGATTCTCGAAGACGTTGCGGGCGATCACGGGCGGCATGATCGTGTTCGCGTAGCCCATCCCGATGAGGCTCGTGAGCACCCGGTTCTGGCTGGCGAGCTCGCGCAGCTCGGCGATCACATCGCGCTCGCTCACCGGTCCCGGCAGCTCGAGTCCTCCGGCGTCGCGGATCGAAGCGGGGACCGCCTGATCGATCAGCTCCTCGAGTGATGCCACGCCGATCGCAGCCAGCATCACCTCGAGTTGCGCCGGGGTCGGCCCGATGTGGCGGGACACGAACTCGTCGCTCCACATCGACCTGGATGGCGTCGAGCCGGATGGCGTCGAGCCAGTTTGTGGTGAGGACGTCTGCGCCGGGGTCATGGGGCTTTCCTCCGATGGAAGTCGGTCCGTACCGTGATCGACACGGCGCGGTTGGCGCCCCCGCTGTCATCGATGCCTGAGAGTTTCACCCGTGCGGGCTTTCCCCGTCGGCGAGCCGGACCAGCCGACTGCTTTCCAGCGCGTGCCTCACCCACTCGGTCCGTTCGCCTGAGAGATTCCGGGGTGGTTGCTCCTTCGGCGCCGGCGACGCTGGCTGCGTCGTCGGCTCTCCCGAACGGGGTCATCGGCGGGGTCAGCGTATCGACGTCCGCGGCCCGACACGGTGATGGGCCCGGGGCCGCTGAATGGGGGTCCTGAATGGAGAGGTTCGGATCGTCGCTCAGGCGATCACCGTGGCGTGCGCGGCCCGGCGACCGCGCTCGGCGTCGTCGCGCACCCAACAACCGTCGAGGTGGTCGTTCACGAGCCCCATCGCCTGCATGAACGCGTACACGGTGGTCGGGCCGACGAACGACCAACCCCGCCGCTTGAGGTCCTTCGAGATCGCCGTCGAGACCTCGGTCAGCGCGGGGATCTCGGCGGGTGCATCGCCGAACGTTGCGTGCGGCCACACGTACGACGCCAGGGAGCCGAACTCGTCGACGATCTCGATCGCCCGGTTGGCGTTGTTGATCGTCGAGCGGATCTTGCCTTGGTGACGGACGATGCCGGGGTCGGCGAGCAGGCGATCGACGTCGTCCTCGCCGAACGCGGCGACGGCGACGGGATCGAATCCGGCGAAGGCGGCTCGGAAGTTCTCGCGCTTGCGAAGGATCGTCAGCCACGACAGGCCCGCCTGGAACCCCTCGAGGCAGAGCTTCTCGAACAACCGGCGGTCGTCGGTGACGCCGAAACCCCATTCGGTGTCGTGGTAGGCGACATACTCGGACGTCGACGCCCCCCATCCGCACCGCCGCCTGCCGTCATCACCCTCGACGAGGTCCATCCTGTCCACTCCTTCTCGACGTCGTCGTCATGCCGGGTCGATCATGCCGGGTCGATCATGCCGGGTTGGGCCGCTTGGCGGCGATCGCGTCGGGATCCGGAGCGTCGATCTCGGCGAGGATCAGACGATCGATCCCGGCCCGATCCATCCGGAGCCTCTCGGGGTGTTGCGCGTCGAGGAGGTCGTCGTCCCACCACTCGTACGCGGTGCGGACGAACGGCGAGCGGTCTGCACGCGCTGCTGCGGCGGCAGCGAGGAACTCGTCACGCCTGGGATGCCCCCACCACACGTTGATTCCTCCGGCTCGCGCACCGGCCAACGTCGCCAGTCGGACACTGTTCACGCCGAGCAGCGTCGTCGGACGATGGTGGGGGAGGGGGAACGTCGCGAACTGTTCCGGCCGGTCGGGATCGAACATCGTGTCGATCAGATCGAGCGCTGCCTCCACGCGTCGGTGGCGCGCCGCGAGCGTGGTCGCGATGGTGGCTCCGACGGCGTGCTGCTCGGCGGCGTACTTGCTGGTCGGCGACGTGCCGGCCCCGAGCCCGAGCAGGAGCGGGCGACCGGCGATCTCGCAGATGCTCGCGGCGGCGACCGCCAGCACGCCGGGCTCACGGTTCCAGACGTTGGCCACCAGCGTGCCGAGCCCGATCGTCCTCGTCGTGGTTCCCAGCGCACCGAGGCACGTGAAGCACTCGAGCATCCCCGAACCCCGCATCGACACACCCGCGAGGTGATCGAGCACCCAGACCGCTCCGAACCCGGCTGCCTCGGCAGCGAGCGTTGCATCCCGGAACAGGGGCCATGGAGCCGCTGCCGGATTGAACTGCACGTCGATCTGCACGAGTCGGACCGCCGTCACTCGAGCGTGCCGTACGAACCGGCGGTGCCGGCAGCACTTCGATCGGCCTTGTCCACTTCGTCGATCGCGGCACGCAGCTCGGCGACGAATTCGGGGATCAGCCCGTCGTGCACGGCGTTCACCGTGCAGTGCAGCGAGTCCGGGGGTTGTTGACGGTCGAGGTACCAGCCGCGCCGCCACAGCTCGTCGGCGAGCGCGAAGACATCGAGCCCTACCGGGTCGGTGGCGCCGAAGGCGACGATCATCGCGTCGGGTGGGGCCCGCAGCTCCAGCTCCGGGAACGCCGCGATCGCCGCCGCGAGCGCCACCGTCGCCCGGCGCGCCTGGCCGGCGAGGCGGAGGTAGCCGTCGTCGCCAAGGTGGTTCATCACCGCCCACGCCGCAGCCATCGCACCGCCTCCCTTCGTGCCGAGCACACCCGACGAGCCGTACGTGCCGCCGAGCCAATTGCTCGTCACGAACGTCTGATGGCTGCGCAGCTCACGGCTGCGGTGGACGATCACCGACGCACCCTTGCTCGTGTATCCGAACTTGTGCAGGTCGACCGAGATGCTGGTCACGCCCGGTACCGAGAGGCTCCACGGCGGGATCGGCACGCCGAGACGCGCCAGGTAGGGGAGCGCCATCCCACCCATGCAGGCGTCGACGTGGCAGTTGATGCCGCGGTCGGCCGCCAACGCGGCGATCCCAGGAATCGGATCGATGACCCCTTGGGGGTACTGCGGCGCCGAGCCCACCACGAGGACGGTGTCGTCGTCGATCACGTCGGCCATCGCGTCGACATCGGCCCGCCAGTCGGTCCCGACGTCGACGCGTCGGCTGTCGAGGCCGAAGTAGTGGCAGCCCTTCTCGAACGCGGCGTGGGCGGTGGTGGGCAGCACGACGTTGGGTCGCGTGACTCCTCGCTCCGCACGGCCTCGCTCACGCGCCGCCTTGACGGCCATCAGCAGGCTTTCCGTACCACCCGTGGTCATGAAGCCGGCCGCCTCCGGTCCGCCGTCGACGAGCTCGGTCACCATCTCGACCACGTCTGACTGGATCCGGCGCAGGCTCGGGAAGGCGTCGGTGTTGAGTGCGTTGTCGGAACTGAAGCGCCGGTACGCGTCGTCGCCGAGCGCAGCGACCTCGGGACCTGCGTAGTAGGCCAACGTGAACGCCCGCCCGTCCTTCCACTTGACGTCGTGCTGCTTCAGCACGTCGAGCTCGGCGAGGATCTCGTCGGCAGGGCGTGATCGGCGCGGCAGGGACATGCGTCCGCGACTGTACGCGGCGAGCCGGTGCCGGCGTCGTGGACGTCAGGGCTGCGGCGGGGGGGCGGTCGTCCCGCAGCCGTTGACGGCCTTGAGCAACGGGTACGGGTTGACCGCCGCGCCGCCCTTGGGGTGCACCTCGAAGTGGAGGTGGGGGATCGAGCTGTTCCCCGTGGTCCCGACGTAGCCGATGATCTGGCCGGCCTTGACGGGCGAGCCGAGGCCGATGCCTGGGGCGAAGTCCATCAGGTGGGCGTAGAAGAAGTACGTGCCATCGGCCATCCTGACGATCAGCCCGTTGCCGGTGAGCTGGTTGGTCCCGACGACGTACTGCTTGGTGATCCGACCGTCCCCGGCGGCGTACACGTTCTTGCCCGCGGCCGCGCCGATGTCGGTTCCTTCGTGCAGGCGGCCGCTGCCGCGCGAGACATGCCACGTGTCGCCGTAGAAGCACTTACCCTGCACCGGGAACGCCTGCAGCGCGATCGACGGCGCCTGGTCGACGACGGGGGCCGTGACGGGTGTCAACCCCAGCGCCTCGGCCGTCGCCTGATCGACAACGCCGGTCGCACGGATTCCCTTCGCCTTCTGGAACGCCATGACGGCGGCCGCGGTGCCGGACCCGAAGATGCCGTCGGCACCCCCGCGCACGGTGATGCCGGCGTTGATCAGCGCCCGCTGGAGCCCGGTGACACGCGCGCCCCGCTCGCCATACGCTGCGAATCCGAGCCCACCGCCCGGTGTGGCCGGTGCCGGGGCAGGGGCGGCGGCCGGTACCGGGGCTGGGGTGCCGAGTGCGGCGAGGGTTGCTTCGTCGACCTTGGCGGTGACTTTGATGCGCTGGGCGTACTGGAAGCTCGTCAGGGCGTTGACGGTGTTGACGCCGAAGGTGCCGTCGGCGTCGCCCTTGGTCTTGTAGCCGCGGGCCACGAGTGTGGCTTGCAGCTGGCGCACCGCGTCGCCGGTGGCGCCGATCTTCAGCCCGAACATCGGGCTCGTCGGCGTCGCGCCGGCTCCGGACGTGCCCGCCAAGGCCGATGCCGTGGCCTCGTCCACAACGCCCGTCGCGTTCAGCCCCTTGGCCGACTGGAACTGCTTGACCGCGGCCGCCGTGCCGACACCGAAGATCCCGTCGACGCCGCCGGTGACGGTCACGCCGGCGGCGACAAGCGCCTGCTGCAGCGAGCGCACCGCGTCGCCCCGACTCCCTTGCTGGAGCCCTACCATCCCCGATGCCGTCGGCGCGGCGGCCGCGACCGGCGCCGCAACGATGGAACCGACGCTGAGCGACGCCAGGCCGACGAGCAGCATCGCCCGGCGAAGACGGCGGCTACCAAGGCGAGTGGCATAAGGCTCCACAACAGGTCGATGGTCTGACAGATGTGGACGACGATTCAACATGTGGCCCTCCCTCCAACTAGGACGCTGTGACATCGGTGCTCCCGTTGCCGGGCTCCAACTGCCGTCCTCCGAGCCGCTCGATCGGATTCGTCTCCTGATCAGGAGCCGCACCATATCCTCAGTCTTCACTAAATGTAGAGACTTTTCGAGTCGTGCGTCGTTGAGTTGACATAACGATGATTATGGGCGTTGTCGACCCCGACCCGGCCGATCGACAGTCGCTCCCTCTTCGGGCTCGATGCCGCCGCGGGCAACCCGTTCTCTCTGCTTCATCGGAGCCGCTGGGCATTCTGGAGCAGACAGTTCCGTGGGTTGGACCGAACTGTCTG
>DASUEW010000295.1:0-6263 GCA_036274875.1 Ilumatobacteraceae bacterium | reverse complement strand
GTCGCAGCCTCAATAGAGAACCGTGAGTGCGACGCGCAGGGGGCAGTGGCCGGCCCACCTTGCGAGCGCCCAGGCGGCATCCGCATGGCGAGCGCCGGGGACATGTCGCGACCGCTTACGAACAAAGCTCAAGCGAGCCGGCCGGCCGCCGATACAGAGATCGAACTCACCACGGTCTGTGGTCGTAGTCGACGAGAAGGAGAACAAGATGCGAGTGACGCACGTACGCCTGTTGGCAGCCGCGGTGATGGTGGCCGGCGCAGGGGGGCTCCTCGCCTCTCCGGTGCTGGCCCAGCCGCAGGACCACAAGGTCACGATTTGCCACGTCCCGCCGGGCAACCCGGACAACGCCCAAACCATCTCGATCGATCAGCACGCTTGGGAGAACGGGCACACCCCGCACAACGCCCACAACGCGGACTTCGTCGTCGACGCCGCCGACCTCTGCTCGGCGAGCACGACGACGACGACAACACCGCCGACGTAGTCCGAAACGCCCGCGTTTCGCGGGTTCCCGAGCTCCATCCGACGATCTCCGAGAGTCGCGTCGCGCGAAGTCTGACTGGAGCGCGGGGTTGTGAGCGCGAGCGGGTCGGACTTCGATGCGGCGCTCAGGGCAGTGGCAGGAGTGTCGTTGTCGTCGTCGTCGTAGTCGTGGTGGCAGGGGTGGTCGTCGTCGCAGCGGGCGCGCTGGTGGTGGTGGCCGATGGCGTCGTGGTCGTCGGCAATGTGGTCGTGGTCGTCGTGCTCGTCGTAGTGGTCGTGGTGGTCGTCGTCGAGTAGTCGGGGTCGATCGTGTTGAACGGTGGTACCACCTGGCCGTAGATCTCGGGCTCCTTGACGCCGTCCCACACGTAGACCAGGTCACCGATCTCGACGATCTCG
The DNA here is from genome assembly GCA_036274875.1 of Ilumatobacteraceae bacterium. Taxonomy (GTDB): domain Bacteria; phylum Actinomycetota; class Acidimicrobiia; order Acidimicrobiales; family Ilumatobacteraceae; genus JALOLG01. The sequence goes on along the minus strand of DASUEW010000295.1, from coordinate 5,378 downwards.
GAGAACCCCTCCGAGAGATCGTTGGGGATCCGGATGCAGCCGTGCGAGGCCGGGTGCAACGGCACGTTGGTGGCGCCGTGCACGGCGATCCCGTAGTTGAAGTACACCGGGTTGAGCATCCCGCCGAGCCTGCTCTCACGGCGACCCACCACCCGGCGCTTGTACTGGTAGACGCCGCCGGGCGTGATCGATTGGCCGCACTCGCCGCGCTTGAGCGGCTCGGTGCCGTTCTCGTTGCCGTTCTCGCCGGGGCTGATCGTGACCTCCTCGCACCACGAAGTGTTGTCGCCGGTCGAGATGTGGCTGATGAACACCGCCTTGTTGCCGTCGAACACGGCGAGCACCTGTTGGGGCAGGTAGATCTCCGTGTGCCGCGGCGTCTGGTCCACCTCGCGTCTCGGCCGTACGACGATCGGATCCTGCATCCGGTCCCAGATCTCGGGCGTGACGAGCCCCTTGGCCTTCTCGCGATCGGTCTCCATCACGAGTTTCTCGAACGCCCACACCGCCATCTTGGTGAGACTGCCGAACTGCCCGTCGATGGGGCCGGGAGCGAACCCGAGCTCGGTGAGCCGTTGCTGGACCCTCGTCACGTCGTCGCCCTGGTAGCCGGGGCCGATCGTGCCGTTGTCCAGCGGCACCTTGACGATCGGCACCGACGTTTCGACCGTCACGACCGCTGGTGGTTGGCTGACCGGCACCACGGCAGCCGCGGACGAGCCCGGCGCCGACGTGCCCAACTCCGGCTCGTCGTTGTCGGAGCCTCCGTCGCCCATGACCCCGGCCCCGATCACCGCCACGAGGATCGCCCCGGCCGCGCTCGCGGGCATCCAGCGTGGCATGTGGAGCGCGGAGCGGGAGGAGCGTCGGGCAGAGCTGTTCACGAGTGGACCTGGCGGGCGAGGCCCACCCTACCAATCGACGTTCGGAATGGACCCGCGGATCGGGCGCTCCGACCAGCCGTTTCGCGCCGCCTGTCAGCCTCCCGGTGGCAGCTTCTCGATGCCCTCGAGCTCCTTGCGCAGCTGCAGCATCTCGCGCAGGATCGTGCCGATCACGGCGGGCGAACTGAGCGTTGATTCGCCGCGCGTTCGGGGGAAGTAGTCGACGCCGAACTGGATGATCTCGAAGCCCAGGCGCGTCGCTCGGATCACGAGCTCGGCGTCGACGAAGGACCCCTCGCTGTGCAACTCGATGTGATCGAAGATGCGTCGCTTGCACAGCTTGAACGCGAAGTTGATGTCGCGCACGCGGACGCCGAACAGCAGCTTGACCAGTGCGTTGTAGACGAACGTGTAGACCGCTCGTAGCGAGCCCTCGCCGGTGCGATCGAATCGGTAGGCGCTCACGATGTCGACGTCGTACTCGCGCATCAAGCGCACGGCGCGTGAGAGCTCGGACATGTCGAAGGGCAGGTCAGCGTCGGTGTAGAGCACGAGGTCACCGGTCGCCGTGGCAAAGCCGGTCTTCATCGCCCCACCGAGCTTGCGGTTCTTGGGGTGGTGCACCACACGGATCCGAGGATCCTCGGCGGCCAGCGCGTCGGCGATCTTGCCGGTTGCGTCGGTCGACGCGTCGTTGACGACGATCAGCTCGTAGTCGCCGATCTCGCCGTCCTCGATCAGTACCTCGCAGGCCCGCCGCCCGAAACCGAGGGCACGCTCGATGTACGCCTCCTCGTTCCACATCGGGTAGAAGATCGAGAGCTTCTCGAACGTCGGCACACGATCCCGTCGCTCTTGCGCGCGCTCAGCGGTGCCTGACACGTCGTCGGAGGGTAGCCGCCGAGGCGTCTGGTAGTACGGCGCGTAGAGTCGTCGAGCGTGGAGACGCTGCCGCCACCACCGTCACCCGACGCCGACGCGTCGCCGGGTCCGCCCGTGCGGCCGTACCGCGCGCCGCGGGCCGGCGAGCTGACGACCGGGTGGCGAATCCTGACCGGCATCGGCTGGATCGGCATCGCGGCGGTACTCGCCGCCACGTGGAACGTGAGCCGCCAACTCGGGCTGTCGACCTGGTGGCTCGGTCCGGTGTACGACCAGCGGCCGCCGTACGTGACGATGCTCCCGTTCGTCGCCCCGGCGGTCGTGCTCACGTTGGTCGTCAATCGCGTCCGACATGTCCCGTGGATCGGGCTGCTCGGCGCGGCCGCCATCGCCGCCGTCGGGCTCGGTGACCTCGGGCGGGTCCGTGGTATCGGGGTGGTCGAGCTGATCGCCGCGGCGGCCGCTCTGCTCGTGTCGATCGCATCGTTCAGTGGGATGTACCGCTCCGACGACGGGAACGACGACGCCGGCACCGTCGACGAGATCGGCGAGGGGAGTGCCGACGACGACGTCGTGGCCGTCGTTCCGGCGGGTGAGCCGGCGCCGGGGTAGCTTCGGCGCCCTATGGCGCTTCGAACGGCGAAGGTCCTCACGTCGTTGCCCGTCGGCGAGCGCGTTGGCATCGCGTTCTCCGGTGGGCTGGACACGTCCGCCGCGGTGGCGTGGATGCGCGAGAAGGGGGCGACCCCCTACACCTACACCGCCGACCTCGGGCAGGCCGACGAGCCCGACCTGCCCGGCATACCCGATCGGGCCAGGGTCTACGGCGCCGAGCAGGCGCGAATCGTCGATTGCCGCACCGAGCTCGTGCGTGAAGGCCTGATCGCGCTGCAGTGCGGCGCCTTCCACATCTCGACCGCAGGCAAGACGTACTTCAACACCACGCCGCTGGGGCGGGCGGTCACCGGCACGTTGCTGGTGCGGGCGATGCGTGAAGACGGCGTCGACGTGTGGGGTGACGGTTCGACGTACAAGGGCAACGACATCGAGCGCTTCTACCGCTACGGCCTGCTCGTCAACCCTGACCTGCGGATCTACAAGCCGTGGCTCGACCCTCAGTTCGTGTCCGAGCTCGGTGGCCGGGCCGAGATGAGCGAGTTCCTCGTCAGCCGCGGCCTCCCCTATCGCGACTCGACCGAGAAGGCCTACTCGACCGACGCCAACATCTGGGGTGCCACCCACGAGGCCAAGTCGCTCGAGGAGCTGGCCACGAGCATCGAGATCGTCGTGCCGATCATGGGCGTCGCGCACTGGGATCCGGCGGTCGAGATCGCCACCGAGGACGTCGTGGTCCGCTTCGAGCAGGGTTGGCCGGTCGCCATCAACGGCCACGAGTACGAGACCCAGATCGAGCTGGTGCACGAAGCCAACGCGATCGGTGGACGCCACGGGCTCGGGATGAGTGACCAGATCGAGAACCGCATCATCGAAGCCAAGAGCCGCGGCATCTACGAGAGCCCGGCCCTGGCGCTGCTGCACATCGCCTACGAGCGTCTCGTGACCGCGATCCACAACGAGAACACGATCGAGAACTACCGCACGATGGGTCGGCGCCTCGGCCGGTTGCTGTACGAGGGCCGCTGGTTCGACCCGCAGAGCCTCATGCTGCGCGACCCGTTGATGCGCTGGATCGGCACCGCGATCACGGGCGAGGTGACAGTGCGGCTGCGGCGCGGCGACGACTACTCGATCCTCGACACAACCGGACCACACCTCACGTACGCGCCGGAGCGATTGTCGATGGAGAAGGTCGACGACGCCGCGTTCGGCCCGCTCGACCGCATCGGCCAGCTCACGATGCGCAACCTCGACATCGACGACAGCCGGGCCAAGCTCGACCTCTACCGTCAGGTCGGCACGCTCGGCCAAGGCGGCATCCTCGAGCTCAGCGAGGGCGAGGAATCGGGCTGATTCCCAGGTTTGTGTCACCGACATCGGCGAAGATCGCCGGTTGCGGTGACACAAACAGGGGTTGGGCCCGGGGGGTCAGGTCGGGGGGACGCGGTCGCTGTCGCAGAGCTGGCGCAGGAGGGCGGCGAGGAGTCGGATCCGGCCGGGGATCGTGGCGACCTCGACGTACTCGCTGTCGGAGTGGGCGCCACCCCCCACCGCGCCGAGCCCGTCGAGCGTCGGCACGCCCACGGCAGCGGTGAAGTTGCCGTCGCTGCCCCCGCCGACGGCGACACCGACGACGGTCGGGTCGATCCGCATCGCCAGCGGCAGCAGGGCGGCCGACGCCGTCTCCGGCATCGGCGGGCGGTTGATCCCGCCGAGCACTTCGATCGTCGCGTCGGGATCGACAGTGGTGAGCGCAGCCATGGCTGCTTCGACACGCTCTTTCTCGCTGCGCACCTGCACCCGCACGTCGACCTTGATGCGCGCCTCGGCGGGCACCACGTTCTCGGCCGTTCCCGCCGACGCCACGGTCGGCGTCACCGTCGTGCCCAGCTCGGCCGATCCGAAACCGCCGATCACGAGCACCTGGTGCGCCGCTTCGATGAGCGCGTTGACGCCCTTCTCGGGCTCGAGCCCGGCGTGGGCAGCACGACCGCGCACGATGACCTCGAACGTGCCGACGCCCTTGCGACGGGTCTTCAGCGCACCACCGTCGGCCGCCGGTTCCAGCACGAGCACCGCTCCGCAGGCCAGCGCCCGCTCCTCGATCAACGCCCGCGACGTCTCCGACCCGATCTCCTCGTCGGCCGAGAACAACAACTCGACACCCGAGGCATCGTCGAGCGAGGCGACGGCGTGGATGGCTTGCACGATGCCGGTCTTCATGTCGAACACACCGGGGCCGGTGGCGCGACCGCCGTCGACCTTGAAGGGCCGTGTCGCCAGCGTGCCGATGGGGAACACCGTGTCGTGGTGGCCGAGCACGAGCACCCGTGGTTCGCCCCCGCCTGACCAGTACACGTGCGGGCCGGCGGGTCCGGCGACGAGCCGTGCGGGTCGACCGAGCCACTCGCCGATGAGGCCGGCGACCGCCTCGGCCGACCGGGTGATCGCGGCGACGTCGAGCGACGGCGACTCGACCTTCACGAGCCGAGCCAGGTCGGCGATCGCCAACTCGGTCAGCTCGGCATCCGACGACATGGCGTCACCGTACCGGGCATCGCCGCCCAACCTTCTGGTGACGCGCGACCGTCTGGGGCGTCAGGCGAGCTCGGTGAGCACGGTGCCGCCGAGGATCAACACGATGCCGGCGATCTGGAAGTTCGAGAACTGCTCGCTGAACAAGCACAACCCGAGCACCACCGACACCGCCGCCTCGATCCCGAGCCCGACGATCCAGACGGTCGACAGGCCCTCGGTCCGCAGTGCCCTGGCGAACAGGAAGACGCCGACGCCGAACATGATGATCACGCCGGCGCTCGGCCACACGCGTGAGAAGCCGTCGCTGACCTTCATGAGCGCGCCGCCGCTGGCGAACAAGCACGACGCCACGATCACTGCTGCCATCGTTCCGGACCCCTTCGTCATCCCGAGCATCTAGAGCGCTCGAGCCGTGCACTGATACACGGGATGCGCTCCGATCTGGCTCCGATTCGG
>DASUEW010000294.1:0-2741 GCA_036274875.1 Ilumatobacteraceae bacterium | reverse complement strand
CGTCGAACCCCTCGGTCATCCCCAGCGCGGCCATCACCGGAGCGAGCTGCTCTGACGACACGTCGACCACACGTGTTGCGCCGAGCTTGGTGGCCATGTCGAGTCGGTAGCGGTTGATGTCGGTGACCACGATGTTGCGGGCTCCGATGTGGCGCACGATGGCCGCCGCCATCGCCCCGATCGGTCCGGCGCCAGTGATCAGTACGTCCTCGCCGACGACGTCGTAGCGCAAAGCGGTGTGTGTCGCGTTGCCGAGGGGGTCGAGCACGGCGGCGATGTCGTCGTCGATGTGGGCAGGCACGAAGAACACGTTCTGGGCGGGCAGCACCACGTACTCGGCGAACGCGCCCTGCCGCGTGACACCGACACTGATGTGGTTGTGGCAGAACTCGCGCCGCCCGCCCTTGCAGTTGCGACAGTGACCGCACGTGATGTGACCCTCACCCGCCACCCGCTGACCGACATCGAAGCCGACGACGCCGGCGCCGACCTCGGCGATCTCCCCCATGAACTCGTGACCGACCACCATCGGCACGGGAATCGTCGCCTGCGCCCACGCATCCCATCGGTGGATGTGCAGGTCGGTACCGCAGATCGACGTCTTGCGCACCCGGATCAACACGTCACCGACGCCGGGTGTGGGCACCTCGACGTCTTCGAGCCACAGTCCTGGTTCTGGTCGAGCCTTCACCAGCGCCTTCATGTGAGCGGCGCCTTCACGAGACCACACCCATCTCGCGTCCGACCCTGCTGAACGCCTCGATTGCCATCGCGATGTCGTCGTCGGAGTGCGCCGCTGACATCTGGGTGCGGATCCGAGCCCTGTCCGGCGGCACGACCGGGAACGAGAAGGCGATCACGAACACGCCTTCGACGAGCAGGCGATCCGCCATCTCGACCGCCACGCGTGCGTCGCCGAGCATGACCGGGATGATCGGATGGCCGGAACCGGTGAGCGTAAATCCAGCCGCGGCCATTCCCGCTCGGAACCCCTGGGAGTTCCGCTCGAGTTGACGTCGGAGACGGTCACCCGACTGGAGGAGCTCGAGGACCTGCAACGTGGTGGCGGCGATGGCCGGCGCCAGCGAGTTGCTGAACAGGTACGGCCGGGAGCGTTGACGCAACCAGTCGATGATCTCGCGTCGGCCGCTCGTGTACCCGCCGGACGCGCCGCCCATCGCCTTGCCGAGCGTGCCGGTGACGATGTCGACGCGGTCCACCACGCCGCAGTGCTCGGGTGTACCGCGACCGCCCGGGCCGAGGAATCCGACGGCATGCGAGTCGTCGACCATCACCATCGCGCCGTACTGGTCGGCGAGATCGCAGATCGCCGCCAGATCGGCGATCACACCGTCCATCGAGAACACACCATCGGTGGCGATCAGCCGGTAGCGAGCGTCGGCAGCCTCCTGAAGGCGCTGCTCCAACTGGGTCATGTCGTTGTTGTCGTAGCGCAGCCGTCGTGCCTTGCTGAGGCGGATGCCGTCGATGATCGAGGCGTGGTTGAGCGCGTCGCTGATCACGCAATCCTGCTCCTCGAGGATGGTTTCGAAGAGACCTCCGTTGGCGTCGAAGCACGACGAGTACAGGATCGTGTCGTCGGTGCCGAGGAACCGGCTGAGCTCGGCCTCCAGCTCCTTGTGCACGGTCTGTGTGCCGCAGATGAACCGGACCGAGGCCATGCCATATCCGTAGGCGTCGAGCGCTCGATGGGCCGCTTCGATCATGGCGGGATGATCCGCCAACCCGAGGTAGTTGTTGGCACACAGGTTGAGCACGGTGCGACCGTCAGTGAGGCCGATGTGGGCCGACTGGGGCGAGGCGATCACCCGCTCACTCTTGAACAATCCTTCGTCGACGAGCGCGGCGCACCGAGTGGCAAGGTCGTCGAGCAGTGGAGCGCGGGCGTTGAGCACCGCGTCACTCTACGAATCCGGCGCGGCACTCCCCCGCGGTGGCCAGCGCGCTCGCTTCCGCCGCGACAGGCAAGGGTCGCGACGACCGATGCGTCGGGCTCCGTTTTCATCCGCTCCCGGCGGCGGTAGTACTGACCACAGGACGAGTCGCGACCAAGCCGAGTCGCGTACAAGCCGAGTCGCAACGAGGAGGGGACATGGGAATCCTGGACAAGGCCAAGGAGAAGGCAAGCCGACTGGCCGAACAGGCCAAGGAGAAGATCGACGACGTCAAGGAGAAGCGCAAGGTCGACGACCTGCTCGACGAGCTCGGCCGGATCGTGTACCGGCAGCGCACCGAGCGCGGCGAGCCAGGCGATGAAGCCGACATCGTCCGCCTGATCGCTGAGCTGCGCACGCTCGAGGCCGAGGGCACCGACGTCCTCGCTTCGGCGTCGGCGCCCGTCGAGGGGCAGCAGTCGCCGCCGCCGCCGCCGCCGGCCGACTCGTCGGCGTTCCCCGAGCCCGAATGGCCGCCGCTCCTGCCGCACACGGTCGATACACGGTCGATACACGGTCGATTCGACGCGGCTGCCCGAGGCGTCGGTTCGTGTCGGAGGTTGCCCGTCCGCATTGGATCGACTATCGTCGATCATAGATGGACATCTCACGTGACGACGCCGCGACGTGGGCGAGCTGGTTCCGTGCGTTGGGCGACCCGACCCGGATCCTGATCCTCAACCTGCTCGCCACCGCGGAGCGACCGATGTCGGTCGCCGAGATCGTCGAGGCCGTCGACGTCGGCCAGTCGACCGTGTCGCACCACCTCAAGATCCTCGGCGACGT
>DASUEW010000293.1:0-4271 GCA_036274875.1 Ilumatobacteraceae bacterium | reverse complement strand
AGATCGCGCCGTCCTTGCTGTTGCCGGAGATCAGGATGCGCGGGTGCGGGTCCTGCACGCGACGCGGCCAGACGGCGATGTTGCGGAAGCGGTAGTAGCGACCCTCCCAGCCGAACGGCTCGGGCTCCGTGAAGCAGGCCTGCACGAGCAGGGTGCCCTCCTCGTAGCGTTCACGCGACTCCCACGGGTTCGACCCGTACGTGAGGTACTCGTTGGGCGTGCCGCGCAGCATCGCGATGCGGAGCCGTCCGTCGAGGAGGTTGTCGAGCATCGAGTACTCCTCGGCGATCCGCACCGGGTTGTTCAGCGGCAGGTCGGTGCCCATCACGCCGATCTGCGCCTCCTTGTACCGCTGTCCGGCGAGGGCGGCGAAGAACACCGGGTTCGGTGTCAGTTGCTTCGGCGAGTAGTGGTGCTCGGCGAAGTTCAACGAGTCGAAGCCGGCGTCGAGCGCTGCTCCGCACTCGTCGAGCGAGTGCTCGTACGTCACCTTCGTCCACTCGTTCTCGCAGGCCCGTGGCGGCGCCGGCCACGAGTCGACGTTGACCGGACCGTGGTAGTTCATCGTCTGGAAGAACTCGATCTTCACCTTTGACTCCTCATCGACGCCTCACATCGACTCCCTCACCATCGACTCGTCACCATTGACTCACGGCACGCCAGGCACGTCGCTCGGTACCTTTCGCTGCTGTGCCCTCCGTCACTATATACGACACTTCACAGAACTGGAAGTCAGATATCTGTCGACGATCGAGGATCTGTTCACGTCCCGATCAGCGGCGAGGCCGCCGCGCGAGCGTCACATCGTCGATCGCCTCTGTGCAGCCGAACGACGTCACGGACGCGGCCAGCGCGGTGTCGTGCACGCCGATGTGCTGTGCGATCCGCAGCGCGGCGAGCGGTCCGAGGCCGTTGTACAGCTCCTCGAAGAGCTCCCGGGCGGCTGCGCCCGGCCAATCGGCCGGCAGGAGCGCTGGCGGGAGCTCGGTCTGGCTGTTCGCGAACGCGAACCAGCGATACGTCAGCCGGGTCCTCGCGATCAGCGCTTCCGAGGCGCTCACTCGGCCCCGTCGGAGGTCCTGGGACACTGGTCGGAACTCGTCGATGAACGCCGCGTAGGCGTCGCGCGCCTCGTCGAGATCCCAGGCGGCGAGCGGCTCGAGCCGCCCAGGACCGGGGACCGGGTCGGCGACGAACACGGCGCACGAACCGACCCCGAGATCGGCGAGCGCCTCCTGGAGCATTTGGCTCGGCGGGCGGGGCGAGATCCACAGACCGTCCTGCAGGGGTGCGAACCCCAACCACCGCAGCCGGGTCCTCAGCAACGCCCGCTGAGCGCGGCGCTCCTGGGCGATGGAATAGCTCACGAGCGTCCAGCGACCGTCCCATGAACGCATCGCGCCCGTGAACTCGAGGGTGAGTCGCCGCCCTTCGGCCACCATCCACGCGCACCGATCGGTCATCGCGTAGGCGGTGTGACGCCCCGACCGGGTGGAGACGAGGATGCCGCGGCGGGCGAGCCGGGCGATCGCCGCCCGTGCACCGGCGTGGGTGATCCCGAACTCGCCGAGGATCAGCACGAGCGAGGCCGACGGGATCGGATCGTCGACGTGAAGGCCGTACTCGCCGATCAGGGTCAGCAGCACGTGTTGGGGTGGGAAGCCCGACTGGAACCGCGGGAGCTCGCTGGCCTCGGCGGCGGTCAGGACCCCACCCGGCGCCAGCCAGGCCGCTTCGCGCAAGGGCCGGCCCGTCTCGGTCACGTTGCGCCTGGCGGTCGTCGTCCGGACGTGATGACCAGCATGGATGACGCGCACGATAGTCGACGGATCGCGTTACGCCGGTACCCGAACCAGTCGTTCTTCGGGTGCGCCTGGGCGATGGACCGGTGCCATGATCTGCCGATGGACTTCTCGATCCTGAACGCCGTGCGCAACCATCCGGCCCGCCCGCGTGCGCTGAGCGAGGTGTACGCGGAGTTCATCAGCGACGCGGTGCTCGCCGAGGAGCTCGGCTTCACCGGGTCGTGGTACGGCGAGCACCACTTCCGCGAGTGCCAGTGGACCGGTTCTCCGATGCTCGTCGCCACGGCCGCCGCGGCGCGCACCGAGCACCTGCGGATCGGCACGGCGGTGACGTTGCTCCCGTTCCACGACCCGATTCGCGTTGCGGAGGACGCGGCGATCACCGACATCCTCTCCGGTGGTCGGTTCGACCTCGGTGTCGGCCCCGGATCGCAGTACGAGGAGTTCGTGACGTTCGGCCGCGACCCGGCCGAGATGAACCAGCGCGCGTGGGAGTCGATCGACTTCGTCCAGCGCGCGTTCAGCGAGCCGGGCGAGTTCAGCCACAAGGGGCGCTTCTACGACATCCCGCAGATGACGTTCACGACCAAGCCCGTACAGGATCCGATCCCGATCTGGTGGGGCGGGATGGGGCCGCGCAACCAGCGCCGCGCCGCCGAGCGCGGGTTCAACTTCATCGGGCCGTTCAACCCCGGCTACGACGCACATCTCGTCGACTGCGGCCGGAACCCGGACGACTACCAGGTCGCTTCGATGCAGATGATCTGTGTGGCCGATACCACCGACAAGGGCTGGGAGGTCGCGGGCAGCGGTCTCGAGTACTTCGTCAACTTCTACGAGACGCGCAAGGACCTCGCGGGCCGTCCCGCATCGCCCGACAAGGCGGTGACCGCCGAGATGATCCGTTCGGGCAACGCCGGGTTCTGGAGCGCCGCGGTCGGCACGCCCGACGACGTGATCGCCGCACTCGCCCCGGTCGCCGGTGGTCAGCTCGGTCGCGTCACGCAGCTGGCCTGCCAGTTCCGCCATCCCGGGATGAGCACGGCCGACACGCATCGCTCGATGCGCCTGTTCGCCGAACACGTCATGCCGGCGCTCTCCTGAGATAGGTCATTCGGGTGCCAGTGTCTCGAACTCGTTCGGAGTGGTACCCGGTTTGACGCGAAATCCGGGGAAGCGCCGCTGCGGATCGTACTCGTCGCGGATCGCGGTGAGCCGCCGGAAGTTGTCGGCGGCCATGAACGGTGCCGGGCGGCGGAGCAGGTCCGCGTCGCCGAGGTAGGTGCCCACCGACACCGGTTCGAGGGCACGGTAACGCTCGGACACCCACCGTTGCACGCGCTCGTCGTCGGCTGGATCCGACCACACCGCGTAGGTCGCGACATAGACGTTCGCCTCCATCGAGAACGCCATGTCGGGCAGTGCTCGGACTGGGTTCCAGCCGTACCAGATGGTGAACGACTGCGGTGTCGGCAACGTCGTGTAGAGGTCGCGCAGAAGCGGCGCGAGCTCGGCCGCCGTCGCGTCGGTCCACGCGCAGTCGGCGGCGTAGCGATGACCGGTCGGGCTCATCGACTCCTGGATCGCGCCGACGACGTCGAACGTGACGGGCGCCGCGAACTCACCCATGTAGGCGTCGCCGAGCCCCGGGCACCCCTGCAACGGCCGCATCAGGCGATCGGCCTCGTCCTGCGAGTCGAACAAGCCGGTGGCGAGCATGATCATCATCGGCGCGCCGCCGACATCGACGCCCGCAGGCGGGATGCGGGTACCGACGATGACCGGCTCGACCCGGCGATCGAGCGTCGGGAGCACGTCGTGCGCCCAGTGCAACACGTCGTCGAAGCGATCGATCGGCAGCGCGTACGTGGTCTGCACGAACACCGGCGGGAGGTCGAACAGCCGCAGGTAGAAGCGCGTCACCGCACCGAAGAAACCCGGGCCCGCGCCCCGGGCGGCCCAGTACAGGTCGGGATGAGAATCGGCACTGGCGTGCACCAACTCGCCGTCGGCGGTCACCACGTCGACGGCGAGCACGCTCTCGCACGCCCAGCCCCACGGCCGGCCGTTCCATCCCTGGCCGCCCTGGAGCAGGTAGCCGCCCAGCCCGACCGTCGGGCAGTGCCCGCCCGGGAACAGGTGGCCCCGCGATCGGATGAATGGGCTGAACTCGGCGCCGCCGCGGATCGACGGGCTGACGGTCGCCACACTGGGTGACTCGATCGCCATCTCGCGCAGGCCCGAGAGGTCGAGCAGGATCGCGTCGTCGTGCAGGCTCCACGCCGCCCACGAGTGCCCGCCGGACCGCACCGTCACACCCCAGTCGCGCTCACGGGCCAGACGCACGCCGGCGACGACATCCGCCTCGGTGGCCGCCTGGAGCACGGCACTCGGGAATCGTTGCGGGCGCCGCTGGTTGAAGATCGCGTCGACACGCGCCGCCTCGTAGTCGGTACTCCCCCGCTC
>DASUEW010000292.1:0-4797 GCA_036274875.1 Ilumatobacteraceae bacterium | reverse complement strand
CTGGTGCCTCCGGCCGCGGCCGTCGCGACGAATGTCACGCTCGATCGCACCGACGCTGCGGGCTTCGTGACGGCCTACCCCGCAGGGACAGCTCTGCCCGAGGTCTCGACCGTCAACGCGACACGAACCGGTGACACGATCGCCAACGCCGCGATCACGCGGCTGTCGACACGTGGCACGGCGTACTTCTCGGATCGCGGGACCGACGTCATCGTCGACGTCAACGGGTACTTCACGGGTGCGCCCGTTGCCGCCACGCTCCCGGTGCCGCCGCTCGACAACGGCCCGTCTCGGGCGTTGCTCGTCGGCGACTCCACGTTGCTCGCCGTCGGGAGCTACGGGCTGTTGCACGCTTTCCAGGGGTTCGACGACGTCTACGAGGCGGCATCGTGCCGCACGCTCGGGGTGCCGTCGTGCGGCAGGAACCCGGTGCCGAACACGGTCGCGACGATCAACGCCGCCAGCGGGCGATTCGACTCGGTGGTCATCATGGCGGGGTACGACGAATGGTGGACGACGTTCCCCGACAGCTTCGAAGAGGTCAACGCGGCAGCTCGTGCCAAGGGCGCGCGCCGGATCATCTGGCTGACGTATCGCGAGGGTGTCGGGTACAAGATGCCCGACGGGTCGACCGCCAACGAGGCGTTCGTGAAGAACAACCAGACCCTTCGCGACAAGGTCGCATCCGGCGCCAATCCCGACGTCGTGATCGCCGACTGGTACGGGTACACGTCCGCGACACCAACCTGGCTCACGCCGGACGGCATCCACCTCTCGTTCACCGGTGCGTACGGGGTCGCCGACTACATCTCTCGCACGATCGCCAGCCTCGAGGGCCGACCCTGCCCGCAACCGTGGGTCGCGGGTGCACCGGTCGACGCGCCGTGTCCTGATCCCGACGAACATGGTCCACCTGCCGACGTCGTGTCGCTCTATCGGTGAGACCGGAAGTGCCAGTGAACGGTGGTATCCGACCGCTCAGCCGTTGAGATTGCCCGACCGGAAACCCTCGAGGTCGAGCGTCACGTACCGGTAGCCGGCAGCCTGCACCGCCTCGATGATCGCCACGCGCTGTACGACGGCCTCGGCGAGCACGTCGATGTCGAGCTCGATGCGAGCCGTCTCGCCGTAGTGCCGGACCCGCACCTGCCCGAAGCCGAGCCGGTGCAACGCCGCCTCGGCTCGATCGAGCCGGCCCAGGAGGTCGACCGACACCTCGGTGCCGTACGGGATCCGGCTGGCGAGGCACGCCGCGGCCGGCTTGTCCCAGGTGCGCAAGCCCATCAGGCGTGACGCCTCGCGGACGTCTGACTTCGTGAAGCCGGCCGTGACGAGCGGGAACACCGCGCCCGCCTCGGCGGCAGCCTTCTGGCCGGGCCGGTGGTCGCCGAGGTCGTCGACGTTGACGCCGAGCACGACCGTCGCGTTCGACGCAGCCGCGATCGGTCCGACGACGTCCATCAGCTCGGCTTTGCAGTGGAAGCAGCGGTCGGTGTCGTTGACCCGGTAGGCGGCACGCTCCATCTCGTGGGTCACCACCGCCGTCCACGCCAGCCCCCATTCGGATGCGAGTGCCCGGCAGTCGGACTCCTCGTCACCGGCGAGCGAGGGGGATACCGCCGTGACGGCGCGGGCGCGGTCGGCGCCCAAGGTGCGGTGCGCGACCGCGGCGAGGAACGCCGAATCGGCACCGCCACTGAAGGCGACGACGACGTTGCCGAGGCGACTCAGTTCGCGCTCGAGATCGGCGACCCGCGACTCGACGCGTGTGTCGTGGCGCGTGTCGCAACGCCCCTCGTGCCACGTCTGTTCTGGTGAGTCGCCTCCGGTGACGGGCATGGATCGAGTGTGCCACGCACGGCGCACCGGATCGCATCGCGACTCGGAGAGCAGCCGGACGACCACTCGACGTGTGAGATCGACCGTCGCTGGGTATCTTCGCCCGGATCTACAGGAGGACCGCGGCGTGACACACAAAGGGCGGGCAGTCATCTCGAGAGCGAACGCCCGCAGGTCGCCAACAAGGTCCCTCGTGGCCCACGCCGTTGTGTTCGCGTCGGTGGTGTTCGCATCGCTCGCGCCAGGTCCGGTCTCGAGCGGTCCGGTCAGCGCGGCCGTTGCCACGAACGCGTTCGTCGCCGTCGGTCCGCGCCGACTGGCGGACACCCGATTCGGACTGTGCGGATGTCAGCGCGTCGACGAGTTCACGATCCGAGTGACGATCGCCGGGCGGTTCGGCATCCCTGACGCGATGACCGCGGCCGCGATCACGGTGACGGCCACGAACGTCGCCGCCGACGGGTCCGTGACCGCGTACCCGGCCGGCTCGTCCGTCCCGCCCACATCGATCGTGAACGCCCGCCCCGGCACCGATCTGGCGAACTCGGGGATCGTGAGCGTCGGCGACGGCGGTGCGATCGACGTGCGGAGCACGCTGCCGATCGACGTCGGGGTCGACCTGATCGTCGACGTCACCGGTGTGTTCGTGCCAGCCGAACGCGCGCGAGCCGGAAGGTTCCAGGCGCTCGAGTCGACCCGCATCTCGGACTCACGGACACCAGGTGCGTCCGCCGCTGGCGTCGCGCCCGGTACGAGCATCAGACTCCGCCTTCCGCCGGGTGTCGCGTCCGATGCCACCGCAATCGCGGTCAACGTCACGACGATCGGTGGTCTGCAGGCCGGATTCCTCAGCGTGCGTCCGGCCACAGTGCCATCGACGGTCACCTCGTTCATGAGCACCGACGGCAGCGGGCGCCCACTCGCGTCGGCGGTCATCGCCCCCGTTTCGTCGACCGGCTTCGTCATCACGACCACGGCCGGAGGACACGTGATCGTCGATGTCGTCGGATGGTTCACCGGTCCGTCTGCGGTCGACGACGATCAAGGGCTCTTCGTCGCGACGCCACCGAGCCGGCTCGTCGACTCACGACGCGACGGTTCCCGCGTGTGGCCGAACGGAACACTCGAGGTCGCGGTCGGGCTCGACGCCGCTGCGATCGCGACGAACGTGACGATCGACCGCGCCGACGGCTATGGCTTCGTCACCGCCTACCCTGCCGGGACACCCCTGCCGGTCGCCTCGACCGTCAACGCGTCCGACGTCAACGACACCATCGGCAACTTCGCGATCACGCCGATCTCGAGTCGCGGGAGCGCGTACTACTCCGACAGCGGAGCCGACCTCATCGTCGACGTCGCCGGCTACTTCACCGGCAGCCCGTCGAGGGCGACGTTGCCAGTGCCGACGAACGTCCAGCCGCCGTCGCGCACCCTGCTGGTGGGCGACTCCACCCTCGCCGCTGTCCGCTGGTATCGCACCATGGAGGCCTTGCTCGGCTTCCCGTACGAGTACACCGCCGAGTCGTGCCGGCGGCTCGCCACCGCGTCGTGCAGCGGGCGGGAGGGCTATGCCCCGACGAACGCGGTCACGGCGATCCGCAGGGCCAGCGGCTCGTTCGGCACCGTGGTGATCATGACCGGCTACGACGATTGGTGGACGGTGTTCCCCGGCGGCTTCGACAAAGTCGTCGCCGCGGCCCGCGCCAAGGGCGCCCGCAAGATCGTCTGGCTCACCTACCGCGAGGACGTGAGGTACCACGGAGCAGACGCCAGCGATCTGTTCGTCAGGAACAACACCACACTTCGCGAGAAGGTCGCATCGGGCCTGTTCCCCGACGTCGTCCTCGCCGACTGGAACGGCTACAGCTCGACGGCATCGGGGTGGATGGCCGGCGACGGCGTCCATTTCAACGTGGCCGGCTCGTTGGCGGTGGCCGACTACATCTCCCGCAAGCTCGCCTATCTCGAGAATCGAGCGTGCCCGATGCCCTGGGAGGCGGGTGCCCCGGTCGACGATCCCTGTCCCGATCCCGACGTGCACGCCCCCGTCGCAGACATTCTCGGCCTGTATCGCCCATGACTCGGGGAGCGGTCGGGCGACCACGCGACGCGAGAACTCCCGGGTCGCCCAGTATCGTCGGCGCCGGGCATGAGGAGGAATGCGGCGTGTCGCACCAGGAGCCGACAGCCAACCCGCTAGCGAACGGCCGCCGACACACAACCAGATCACTCGTGGCCCACTCGGTCACGATCGCATCGGTCGTGCTCGCATCGCTCGCACCAGGGGTCGTCGCCAGCGGACCGGTCAGCGCGGCTGGCGGCACGAGCGCGTTCGTCGCCGTCGGACCGCACCGTCTGGCGGACACGCGATCCGAACCGTGTGGGTGCGCCCGCATCGACGAGTTCACGATCCGCGTCACAGTCGCCGACCGCTTCGGCATCCCGGCCGCGATCACGGCGGCGGCCGTCACGGTCACCACCACGAACGTGCGGGCCGACGGCTTCGTGTCCGCCTACCCGGCCGGCACACCCGCCCCGCTCACGTCGATCTTGAACCCACGTGCCGGCGCCGATCTCGCCAACTCGGCGATCGTCACCGTTGGCGCCAACGGTGCGATCGACGTGCGGAGCACGCTGCGTGTCGACACCGAAGTCGACTTGATCGTCGACGTCACGGGCGTGTTCGTGCCCGACGACAGTTCGCGAGCCGGCCGGTTCGTCCCGCTCGCGCCGACCCGGATCTCGGACTCCCGCATACCGGGGGCGCCGGCCACCGGCGTCGCACCCGGCACCAGCATCACCGTTCCGCTGCCGGCTGGGGTGGCGGCGGACGCGACGGCGATCGCGATCAACGTCACCACCGTCGGTGGCCGGCGGACGGGATTCCTCAGCGTGCAGCCCGTTGGCCCGGAATCGACGATGACGTCGTTCATGAACCCTGACGGGACCGGACGAGCC
>DASUEW010000291.1:0-4127 GCA_036274875.1 Ilumatobacteraceae bacterium | reverse complement strand
GTTCGATCTCGACCACTTCAAGTCGATCAACGACACTCGGGGACACGCGGCCGGCGACGCGTCGCTGCGGGCCATCAGCGACCTGCTGCGAGGCCAGCGGCGGGGTACCGACGTGATCGGCCGCCTCGGTGGCGAAGAGTTCGCGATCGTGGTCCGTGACACCGACGTGAACGGCGGCCGACGGCTGGCCGAGCGCCTGCGCGCCGCGGTCGCCGCGCTCGAGGTCCATCACGACGGCGAGGCGATCTCGCTCACGGCCAGCTTCGGCGTCACCCAGGTCCGGTCGAGCGACGTCGATCTCGACGACGCGATCAAGCGCGCCGACGGCGCGATGTACACGGCGAAGCGACTCGGCCGCGATCGTGTCGAGATCGATCCCGGGCCGATGCGCGACCTCCTGCACTGATCACCGAGACCCTGATCACTGGGCGATCGGGTTC
Source organism: Ilumatobacteraceae bacterium (assembly GCA_036274875.1). Classification (GTDB taxonomy): domain Bacteria; phylum Actinomycetota; class Acidimicrobiia; order Acidimicrobiales; family Ilumatobacteraceae; genus JALOLG01. The sequence continues at coordinate 3,687 of DASUEW010000291.1, read as the reverse complement.
TGGGCCAGGCCCTTGCGAACCATTCGTATCGATGCGAACATACGTTCGTGCGAACCGAGGCGTCGATCCTGCACGCCGACCTCGACTCGTTCTACGCGTCGGTCGAGCAGCGCGACGACCCGCGGCTGCGCGGCCGTCCCGTGATCGTCGGGTCCGGCGTCGTGTTGGCGGCCAGTTACGAGGCCAAGGCCTACGGCGTTCGCTCGGCGATGGGCGGAAGGCAGGCCAGGCGGCTGTGCCCCAGTGCGATCGTCGTCGCTCCTCGGATGTCGGCATACTCCGAGGCGAGCAAGGCGGTGTTCGCGGTCTTCGACGACACGACCCCGCTCGTCGAGGGGCTGTCGATCGACGAGGCGTTCCTCGACGTCGGCGGCCTGCGGCGGGTGTCGGGAACCCCGACCGAGATCGCAGTCGCGCTGCGGCGCGACGTCCGCGACCGCGTCGGTCTGCCGATCACGGTCGGGGTCGCTCGCACCAAGTTCCTCGCCAAGGTGGCGAGCGGTGTCGCCAAGCCCGATGGTCTGCTGGTGGTGCCACCCGACGGGGAGCTGGCCTTCCTTCACCCGCTCCCCGTGGAACGGCTCTGGGGTGTCGGACCGGTCACGGCGCGCAAGCTCAACGACAGAGGGATCACAAACGTCGGCGACGTCGCCCAACTCGCCGAGGCGGCGTTGGTCTCGATGCTGGGGCGGGCGTCGGGCCGGCATCTCCACGCCCTCGCCCACAATCGCGATCCCCGGCCGGTGCAGGTGGGTCGTCGCCGGCGCTCGATCGGCTCGCAGCGCGCCCTCGGCCGTTCACCGAAGTCCGGTGACACCATCGACGCGGCCGCGATCGGGCTCGTCGATCGTGTCACGCGCCGGATGCGCTCGGCCGGGAGGGTCGGGCGCACCGTCGTGCTCCGCCTGCGCTTCGACGACTTCTCGCGGGCGACACGGTCGCACACGCTTGATCGGGCGACGGCGCACACCCACACGATCCTCACCACTGTGCGCACGCTGTTGACGACGGCGATGCCGATGATCGAGCGTCAGGGGCTGACGCTCATCGGCATCGCAGTGACCAACCTCGACAACGACAGCGCAGTCCAGCTCGAGTTGCCCTTCGATCGACACTGCGGCGGGGCCCTCGACGCCACGCTCGACGACGTCCGCGCCCGGTTCGGATCGACCGCCGTCACCCGCGCCGTGCTGCTCGGCCGCGACGAGGGCCTCTCGGTGCCAATGCTCCCGGATTGAGCAGCGACTTGGCGACGCCGACGAAGGGGGTGACCAGCAGCGCACCCACCACGCCGGCGGCCGCGCCACCGATCAGCACCGCGACCATGGCGATGAACGGCGGGATGTCGACTGCCTTGCTGACGATCACGGGCTGGATCAGGCGATTCTCGATCTGCATGTACATCAGGTAGACGACGAGGATGACGAGACCCTTGGTGGTCCCCGTCGTCAGGGCGAGAACGACGAGCGGCGCGCCACCGATGAAGCCGCCCAACTGGGGGATGAAGTTCGACATCGCGGCCCACAGTCCGAGCAACGGCGCGAGTGGTACCCCGCCGACCAGTGCGATCGTGAACACCGCCGTTCCCGCGATCGCGGCGATCACCAAGCTCCCCACTGCGTACCGGGCCACGACGTCGCCGACGATCGAGTCGACGCGCTCGAAGCGTTTCCGTCGCTCGGCCGGGAGCAGGTTCCGGAGTCCGTCGCGGATTCGCTGGCCATCGATCACACCGGTCACCGTGATCAGCAGGATCCAGAACGTGGCGACGAGACCGTCACCGATCGAGCGCAGCGTGCGCTCCAGCGGTCCGGTGTCCGATGCCAGCCGATCCGGAGCCTCTTCGAGCGTGGTCTGGAGCCGTTCCGCAACTCCGCGTTCGGCGAGCTCGTCGCCGATCACCGGGAGCCCTTCGAGGTCGGCGGCGATCCGCGGGAGCTCGTCGTCGAGATCGCGGACGCTCTGCACGATCGACGGGACGGCGAACACGAGCGTCATCGCCACGATCGCCAAGAACCCGACCACGACGGCACCGACCGCGGCACCTCGTCCGAGGACGGTGTGGTCGGTGAGCCATTGGACGAGCGGGTCGAGCGCCATCGCCAGGACGACGCCGATGATGATCCACGCTGGAACCGGCGCCAGGTCGACCACCAGGGCGATGATCACGATGACGACTACGACGATCGTCGTGGCGATCGCTGCCGACCGGACGTCGAGATGGCGCCAGCGGGAGACCCCCGGCAATCCGGAGGACTGGTCGTGCTCGTCGGGCTGGTCGGTCGGTGGCTCCGGCGCGGTTCGGCGCTCACGAGCACCGAACGCCGCCATCGTCGACACCACCGCGGCCATCAGGAAGATCGCCACGAGGGGGCCGACCAACCAACCGAACTGGAACCCCACCACGAGCGCGACGATCAGTCCGAACGGCCCGGTGCGGCTGCCAGTGGAGCGCAGATCCCACGAGTACAGGTGCCGGTCCGCGTACCAACTCGCAAGTGCGATCAGGCTCGCCAGGATGGCGACACCGAATGCGTTCGGCCATCCGTCGAGCGATGCGAGCACGACCAGGGGCGTGTAGCCGACGACCGGTCCGAAGATCGGCACGACCGCCCACAGCCCGACCCAGAGCGCGAGCACGGTGGTTCCGGGCAGGCCGAACAGCGACGCGATCGCGAGCCCCAGGAGGCCGCTGATCGTCGCCAGGGCCAAGAGCCGGCGGACCTGGCTGGCGCCTGCGGCGACGCCATCGCGGACGAACTGCGCCCACCATCGCGGGACGTCACCGCCGAGCGCGCTACGCGCGAGCTTCGGGCCGTTGACGAGCGCGTAGAGCATCAGGAAGAACACCAGCAGCGCCTCGAGGCCGAGTCTGGCGCCGTCGGCGGGATCCGGGCTGCCGAGGATGACTTGTGACGGCAGTTCGTCCAGGCGCTCCCCGATTCGCTCCGCCACCCGCCCGTCGACGAGGAACTGGCCGAGCGGCGAGTCCGGCTCGACCGACTCGATCCGCTCGGTCACCGCATCCCCGACGACGTCGATCTCCTGGCTGAGCTGCACCGAACCCAGCGCCAGCAGACCGACCACCGCCCCGATCGACGCGATCACGACGATCGCGGTCGCAGCCCAACGCGGCACCCGGCGATCGAGGGCGTTGATCGGTGCTCGCAAGAGGATCGCGAGCACGATCGCGAGCAGGACGAGCTCGAGCACGTGACGACTGCGACCGATCACGATCAGCGCGACGACCGCCAGCAGCACCCACCCGATCACCTCGAGCACGAAGCGGGGACGTATCGCGACGACAGTCGACGCTCCGGCGACGGCAGGTCTCTGGCGCCTGGTGTCGTCCACGCCGCGGTTCTACCCGACCGTGGCCGCCCGCGAAGACGATCGGTGCCGTCGGACCGATGTCGGGGCCGCGTCGACGCGTCGCCGGACGGATCGATGTTGGGCGGCGTTCAGCCGCCCAGATGTTCAGCCGCGACCCGCTTCGGCACGACCATCCGCCACGCATCGACGACGATCTCGTGCGCCTCCTGCTCATCGACGGCGGCGAGGCGGACGTGTACCCAGTGGTAGCGCATGTCCGACTGCCGCGGCATCTGGAACTTGTCGGGTTCGGAGGCGACGAGCAACTCCCGCTCCTCCTTCGGGAACGCGAAGCCCATCACCGTCTCGTCGCGT
>DASUEW010000290.1:0-2216 GCA_036274875.1 Ilumatobacteraceae bacterium | reverse complement strand
CTTCGCCACGACGTGACGCACCACACGGCACTCGCGATGCTGTGCGAAGCGGCCGGCGCGCTCGGCCGATCCGACGTTGCCGGCGCGGTCGCGCCGCTGCTCGAGTCGTTCGCGGACCGGCGGATCGTCACCAACGTCTATGGCGGAGGCGGCCTGTGCTGGGGCTCGGTCGCCCACCAGCTCGGGATCTGCGCAGCGACAACCGGTGAGATCGGTGCCGCGCTCCATTGGTTCGAGGTCGCCCTCGAGCACCACCGCAACGACGGCGCTGTTCCGTTCGAGGCTCGCACACAGGCTCGTCTCGCCGAACTCGCGCAACCGGCACCGCGATGACGGCATCAACGTCGCTGTTCGTGTGCGCCTCGCATGGGAAGTTCAGGGCTCGGCTCCGAATTACCATCCGAAGCGGGGCACCGTCGCATGATGAGTAGAGCCATGGAATTCGCCGATCGAGTGGCGCGGACGGTGTCGCCGCGCCTGCGCAGAGTTGTCGACGAGGTACGCCGACGGACGAATCGCCCGCGTAGCATCCGCCTGACAATCTCATACGACGAGACGGGATTGCGGGTGATCGATCGCACTGGACGGAACCTCATCGGCTGGACGCACTGGCACGCGAACCGCCTGCTCAACGTCACCCGCTGGACGCGCCGTCACCCGCTGGACGGGGTACTCATCGCTCATAACCCGAAGGTCGCAGGTTCAAATCCTGCCCCAGCCACCAATAGCACTAGGTCAGAGGCCCTTTCCGTTCCGACGGGGAGGGCCTCGTCCGTTGGCGGCTGTCAACGCCTTGTCAACAGGAGATGGCGTAGGCGCCCGTGTGCATCCGTCCGTCCCCGTCGGCGCGCATGCCATCAAGTCGGTGGTGGTTCCGCTCGTTTCGGCTGGAACAGGCGCAGACGAGCGCCCACGAGATCGCACTGCCGCCGCCTCCCGCCTAGACCATTGGGTGCACACCCCGAAGGTCAGGCGAGTACACCTCGCCCTTGACCGTCGGTTTGTTTCAGGTAATGATGAATTGATCGTTTGCTGAATCGAGGGGTGGCTGTGGAGCCGGTGGAGATGTTCGAGCGTGCTGCGTTGGCCGCGTCACGGTTGGCGCAGTCGGTGCGGCCGGATCAGATGGGACTGGCGACGCCGTGTTCGGAGTGGGACGTCGCTGCGTTGTTGGAGCACATGGCAGGCGGTCCGACGTACTTGCTCGGAGCGCTCGGTATCGGCGACGCGGACGTCGGAGTGTGGCCGGAGCCGGCCGCGGTCGACGCTGTGGTGGCTCGGCTGCGTGAGCCGGGAGCGCTCGACCGTCGGTGCATGTCGCCGGCGGGGTTCGAGTGGTCGGTCGCAGAAGCGGCAGCGGGCACGGCGATGGACCAGATGATCCACACGTGGGATCTCGCAGTCGCGCTCGACACCGATCGGGAGCTCAATCCCGAGGTAGCGGACGCAGTGGTGTCGATGTTCCTGCCGCAGATGCCCGAGGTCGGTCGTCAGGCTGGCTTCGTCGGTCCTGCGGTGGAGGTTGCGGAGGGCGCCTCGCCACAGGACGTGTTGCTCGGGGCGATGGGCCGTGATCCGCGACGCTGACGACGAGCAGAGCGCGCTCGACGACGCCGTGAAGGCGATGGGCCACCCGGGCCGACGAGCCATGTTGCGTCTCGCTCGCGACGGGGAGCGGACCGCGACCGAGCTCGCCGACGCGGCCGGGTTGTCGCCGTCGGCAGCCAGCGCGCACCTCAAGCTGCTGAAGGACGTCGGTCTGATGCACGTGCGCGTGGATGCGAAGCACAGGCTGTACTCGGTCGACTTCGAACGGCTCGCCGAGGTCCGGGCCGTGTTCGACGAGCTGTGGACGGACCGTCTCGACGTGTTGAAGCGACGCGCGGAGTCCGGCAGCCAGACGCGACGCCGCCGAGGTTCGGCGTGAAGCTCGTCGACAAGACGATCTTGATCGCCGCCGCACCGTCCGAGGTCTACGCACTGCTGACGCAGGCGGACTTGCTGGTCGAGTGGATGGCACCCGTCGCGTCGCTTGACGCCCGGCCGGGTGGTGAGGTGTCGTGGACGCATCACAACGGTGACACCGTGCTCGGCGAGTTCGTCGAGCTCGTGCCCGATCGAAGGGTGGTGTTCACGTACGGGTGGGACCGGACGGATGTCGGTGTCCCGCCCGGCTCGACGCTGGTCGAGATCGATCTGCGCCCGACCCCCGCCGG
>DASUEW010000289.1:0-3146 GCA_036274875.1 Ilumatobacteraceae bacterium | reverse complement strand
ATCCGGACGTGAGCACTCCTGATTCGACGGTCCTCGTCACGGGATGTAGTTCGGGGTTCGGCCTCCTCACCGCAGTCGAGTTCGCCAGGCGCGGGCACCGTGTCGTCGCGTCGATGCGCGACACTGCCAAGGCCGCGCCGCTGCTCGAGGCTGCGGCGACCGCAGGAGTCGCGGTCGAGGTGGCCGAGCTCGACGTCAGGTCGACCACGTCGGTGGAGCGCGCGGTCGACGCGATCGTCGAGTCGACCGGCCGCATCGACATCGTCGTCAACAACGCCGGCATCGAGCTGTTCGGGGCGGTCCACCTCGTGTCCGACGACGAGGCGACTCGTCAGCTCGACACCAACGTGGTCGGCATCGTGCGCGTCGTGCGGGCGGCAGTCCCACGCATGGTGCGCCAGGGCCACGGGGTGATCATCAACGTCGGCTCGGTCGCCGGCAAGGTCGGCGTGCCGTACTCGGGTCTGTACGCGGCGAGCAAGCACGCCGTCGAGGCGCTCACCGAGGCGATGCACTTCGAGCTGGCCCATCTCGGCATCCGGGTGGCGGTCGTCGAACCGGGTCAGTTCGCGACCGGGCTGTCCGGCAACTCCGCCATCGCGGCATCGATGCCGGAGGATTCATCGGAGTACATCCGTTGGCAGTCGTTCCGGGGTCGGATGCGTCAGCTCGTCGGCGGCGAGCCGGCTGATGCACAGTTGGTGGCCGAGGTCATCTACGAGGCCGCGACCACGACCGAGCCGCGGCTGCGGTGGCCGGTCGGCGACGATGCGGCGCTCGTGCTCGACGCCAAAGCCGCGCTGCCGTTCGAGGACTTCGAGTCGGCGATGCGCACCACGCTCGATTGGCACGAGTGACGGGTGGGTCGAGGCCTCGCACATCGTTCTGGGCTGCTGAAACTCGCGACTGCCGAAAGGTCTGGCAGCCCAGAACGGTGGATGATCGGCGTGTCGTCGTCGTCAGCGACGTCCGCCGCGGACTCGGGCTCGCACCATCGTCCACGGCAACGGGCTCGACACCGCTTCGAGCTCGAAGCGGCCGGCGACGAAGCGGGTGAACCCGCGTCGCGTCCAGTGATTGACATGGCCGGGTGTGTTGCCGAGCTGACGCACGTAGCGACGCCGCAAGAGGTTCCCCGCCCGCCACATCGGCTCGAGCGGAACCGACGCGATCAACGTTCCGGAGCAGACGCGCGACAGCTCGCGCAGCGCCGCGTCGGGCCCTGGCACGTGCTCGAGCACCTCGATCGCCAGCACCAGATCGAACGTGTCGTCGGCGAACGGGAGGGCAGTGCCGTCGCCGAACAGGCAGGCCATGTCGTCACGGCGCCAGCCGCTCGCCAACTCGGGGTCGGGGAGGTCGAGTCCGATCGTCGGGACTCCCGGGAACCGATCGAGGACGCGTGCCATCACCTCACCTTCGCCGACGCCCACCTCCAGCACGCGTCGCGGCGACAGTCCGTCGAGCATCGCGTCGAGCGCGCGCATGAAACCGCGCATCATCCGCTGTTCGAAAGTGTTGGTCGACATGTACTTGTCGTAGGTGTTGCCGGTCGGTACGTCGGCGGTCCCGGTCGTCATGTCGGTGGCACCTGGGTAGATGGCTTCGTCGCGCGCACGACGAGATCGGCGAGCAGACCGACGGTGATCGCCTGCAACGACGCCAGCAGGATCAGCAACGTGTTGGCGGCGAGGCGGAAGTCCTTGTCGATCCAGTCGTAGACGAGCTTGCCCATGCCGATGGTGAAGAACGTGAGCCCGAGCGGGAGGAACACCTTCAACGGGTTGTACGACAACGACATGCGTACGACTTGGAGCAGGTATCGCTTGGTGTCGCGCCACCAATGGAACTTCGACGTACCGGCCCGCGGGAAGTAGTCGATCGGCACGTACTTGATCGAGTAGCCGTTGGACAGGAACGACATCGTGAGCGTCGTGACGCACGAGAAGCCCGCCGGGAGGTGGTGCACGTACTGCATCGCGACGTCGCGCCGGAACGCCCGCAGGCCGGAGTTGAGGTCGGCGATGTCGGTGTCGGTGAGATAGCTGGCGAGCTTGCGGATGAACCACTTGGCCGGGACCCGGAGGAATCGATGCGTGCCCTCCTCGGTTCGCCGTGCCCCGACGATGTGGTCGTAGCCGTCGAGCTCTTTGATCATCCTCGGGATCTCGTCGTTCGGATACGTCATGTCGACGTCGGTCCACACGACGATCCGTCCCCTCGCCGCCGTGGTGCCGGTCCGCCTGGCCGTTCCCGACCCGCGGTTGTGCTGGTGGCGGATCAGCCGGATGTCCTCGATCGCCGGCAGGTCGACCTCCGAGCCGTCGTCCGAACCGTCATCGACGACGATGATCTCGAACGTGTACGGCGAATCGGACAGGGCGCGATGGATGCGGTCGATCTCCGCACGCAGATGACCGCGTTCGTTGAAGACCGGCAGCACCACGCTGACGTCGAGCTCCTCGACCGCCTCCACGTCACGACGATACCGGCGAGCGCTTGGACAAGTCGGGCAGAAGCGTGGCCGGGTCGCTGACGCGACACGGGGCTCTTGGTGATTCGTGAGCGCCGGATTCAGGCGTGAGTTCCGGTTCGGCACGCCGGGCGCGCCAGCGCCTTCGGCGGCCGCATCAAGTAACGGCACGCCGGGCGCGCCAGCGCCTTCGGCGGCCGCATCCAGAACGGCAGACCGACTTCCCTACACCACTTTCCACAAGATCCACTGGTCGTTGGACCAGACGACCTCGAAGCCGAGGGCGCGCCCCTGGGCCTCGGACATCCTGGGCTGGTAGAAGTCCGACCCGCGTTGCTGGGCGAAGTAGTCGGCCCGTTGGTCGATGCGGTCGATGAGGGTCGTCTGGAACGCGCGCCGGTCGGTGTAGAGCGTCATCGTGCGTGCTCGGTAGAACGCGATGATGTCGTCGGGACGGGTGTGGCGCTCGACGGCATCGAAGATGGGCGTGACGCGGGGGTCGGTCGGCCCGAGCGACTGCTGACCGGAGCGATTGAGATCCTGCACCCGCTCGATATCGCCCGGCAGGACCGCGATGTGAACGCCGATGAGGTACAGCAGTGGTACTGCCGCGAAGACCGCGACGAACCGCCGGTCGCGACTCCGCCACGCAGAGCCGACGACTGCTGCGATC
>DASUEW010000288.1:0-3507 GCA_036274875.1 Ilumatobacteraceae bacterium | reverse complement strand
TCTCCCCGACGATCGCGACGACGACGCCGGCCGGGAGCTCGATCGACACGTCGTCGAGGACGAGCCGATCGGTGCCGGGATACGTGAACGACACGTGCTCGAACCGCACGCTCCGCTCGATGCGGTCCGGGGCGGGTAGCTGAGCGTCCTCGTCGATCCCGGCCGCGTAGTCCTCGAGCCACGCCAGCCGCCTCGACGCATCGAGCCAGATCCCGCGCAGGAACCCGATCTCGCCCACCGCCGCTCCGACGTACTGCGACAACCGGCTGCCGGCTGCGAGCACGAGCAGCACCGAACCGGCCGAGGCGTCGAGCCCGCTCGCCACGAACACGATCGCCGCGACGTAGGCGGCACCGAACACCGCCCACGCCACAGCGTGTACGAGCGCTGTTGTCGTGCGTGCCGATGCCACGGGTGCGTACCAGTCGTGCCAGGCGGCTCGCCGTTGCTCGATCAGCCTCGAACCGAGCCCGGCGAGACGAACCTCCTTCGAAGGTGGCGCGGTCGTCCCGAGCACGAAGAAGTGACGGGCCAACCGGTCGCGGCTGGCGACGTTCTCCTCGACGCGTCGCTCGACCGCCGGCCGCCACGCCGCCGCAACCACCGTTGGAGCGGCGAACACGACGAGCAGACCCAGCGCGGGATGGATCGTCATCAACAGCACCAGCGTCACCGCCAGCCGGACGAGCCATCCGACGGTCGTGAACAGCGACATGAACATGTGGTCGAGCGCGAAGACGTGGTCGCGCAGCATCGCCAGCCGGTCGCGGTGCTCCGGACGCTCGTGGTGCTCGATCGTCGAGACCGACGCCTGCAGCCTGGCGACGTGCGATTCGAGGGCGATGCTGACTCGGTCGCGGAACCGCCGTTGCACCCGGTCGAAGACGACCCGCAGGTACCACGTGAGCACTGTCGACACGGCGAGGCCGCCAGCCGCCCAGCGCACGAGCGCACGGTCGCCGTCGGTCACGCCGTCGGCGAGCAGCTTCAGCCACAGTGCGATCAACGCATCGGGGAGCGCGGTGAACACCATCATCCCGAACGACGTCGCGAGCAGGCGCGGCTCGGCTCGATACCCCAGCCGAATCGTGCGCCACATCGAGTGCAGCGCGGGCGGCATGTCGTCAGGCGAGCGTCTCGTACACCACCTCCTCGCCTTGCTCGTCGAGCTCGACGAACCTCGACGCCTGCAGGTCGAACATCGTCCGGTACCGGCCGTCGAGCGCCATCAACTCGTCGTGCGTCCCGAGCTCGATGACGCGGCCGCGTTCGAGGACGCAGATCCGGTCGGCCTGGCGGACCGTCGAGAAGCGGTGTGAGATCAGGATCGTCGTGCAGTGGCGGGTGGCGGCGAGGAGGCGTTCGAAGATCTCTGCTTCACCTCGCACGTCGAGCTGTGCCGTGGGCTCGTCGAGTAGCACCACGCCGGCGCCGAGCCGCACTCCGCACAGCGCCCTTGCGAGCGCGACGCGCTGCCACTGACCACCGGACAGGTCGGTGCCGCCCTCGTACCCGCGGGCGAGGATCGTGTCGAGGTCGGCGAGTTCGGCTGCTCCGGCGTCGACGAGCGCGGCCCGGATCTCGTCGTCGTCGGCGTTGCCACGCGGAGCCACGTTGTTGCGCAGCGTGGTCTCGTAGCGGACGAAGTCCTGGAACACGGCGGTGACGCGCGACCGCCACGCGTCGAGCTCGAGGTCGCGCACGTCGACACCGTCGATCTCGATCGTCCCGTCGTCGGCGTCGTACAGACGGCACAGCAACTTGGCCAGCGTCGTCTTGCCGGCGCCGTTCTGGCCGACGATGGCCAGCGAGGAACCGGCAGGGACCATGAGGTCGAACCCCTCGAGCACCGCGGCGCTGGCGCCCGGGTAGCCGAACGTGACGTCCCGGAAGTGGATGTGCGCAGCCGGGAGGCCGGCCGCCGATCGTGTGCCGCTCGACAGGGCGCCGACCGGGGCCATCGCGCCACGGAGCCTTGCCACCGCGGCCGCGGGTGCGGCCGCTCCGTCGAGCGCCCAGCTCAGGCCGCCGAACGCGATCGCGCTCGTGCCGATCGCGGTCTGCACGTACACGACCGCGGCCGCCAGGCCGAGGCGACCGTCGACAGTGCCCTCGGCGAGTCGCCAGAACACCAACGCGTTGGCGACCACCACGATCGCAAGGCAACCGAGCACCGGGCGCTCGCGCAGCCGCGTGGCCCGCCACTGGAGCTCGTACAGACGCCGCCGCCGGTCGACGAACCGATCGACCACCCAGCCGGCGAGGCCGAACAGTCGCACCTCCTTGGCGGCCGGCGCGTCGACAGCCAGGCGGTACGCGTAGTCGGCGTGGCGTTGCGCGCCACGAACCTCATCGGTGTTGCGATCGCGCCAGACCGCGCTCTCGCGCAGGATCCAGTGCGTCGAACCCCACCCCAGCACGAGCACGATCGGCGCCCACCACGCGAACCCGAACAGCACGATCGCGGCGGCGATGCCACTGACCAACTCGACGAGACCGCTGGCGATGAAGTCCATCGAGATGCTGAGTGGCGGACCGGTGATGCCCAGGTCGAAGTCACGCGCCATCGTGAGGTCGTTGATCAACTCCGGTCGTTCGAGGTGGGCGACGCCGGGCGGTTCGACGCACGCCACCATCAACTGCTCGTTCAGCCAGTTCGCGGTGCGACTTCCGAGGTTCGTGCTGATCGCGAGGTGCAGCGGGGTGAGCACCTGGAACGCGACGAACACCACACCGACGAACACGAGCGGGATCGTCAGCGAGTCATCGCGGATGACGGCCCCGACGAGCGAGCCGGTCGCGAGGGCGAGCAGCGGCAGCATCACGCCACGCATCACGAGCACCAGCCACCACGTCACCGACAGCGCGGGTGCGGCGCGGTGGGCGGCGCCGAAGAACGCCCACTCCTGTCGAGCCTTCAGTCGTGTGATCAGCCGTGCGATCAAAGCATCACCACCGAGTCCATTCTCAGGCAACATCGTCGCAGACGGCCGGACTCCGACGGGCGGTGGGTTCGGAGCGCCGGAAGGCTAACTTTCGGGCATGGCAGGTTCGATCATCGTCTCCGGCGCCCGCACTCCCATCGGGAAGATGAGTGGCGCCCTCGCATCTCTCTCAGCCGCCGAGCTCGGCGGAATCGCGATCGCCGAGGCCCTCGCCAGGGCCGGGGTCGCGCCCGACGAGGTCGACCACGTGATCGTCGGGCAGGTGTTGATGGCGGGCCAGGGCCAGGTGCCGTCGCGGCAGGCGGCCGTGAAGGCCAAGATCCCGATGAGCGTCCCGTCGGTCAACGTCAACAAGGTGTGCCTGTCGGGCCTGAACGCGATCTATCTCGCCGATCAGATGATCGCGTCCGGCGAGGCCGACATCGTCGTCGCCGGCGGCATGGAGTCGATGACGAACGCGCCGTACCTCGCCGATGGCGCGCGCGGCGGGTTCCGTTACGGCAATGTCGAGCTCGCCGATGCGATCATCAAGGACGGGTTGTGGTGCGCGTTCGACGCCTGC
>DASUEW010000287.1:0-3432 GCA_036274875.1 Ilumatobacteraceae bacterium | reverse complement strand
CCGATCGAGACTTCGTCGACGATCTCGAAGGGTTCCTGGGTGACAACGACATCGTCCGACGCGGGTTTCGGAACTCACTGGCACAAGTCGCGCTGCTCCTGACGTGTCCCGGGGTTCCCGACCTGTACCAGGGAACCGAGCTCTGGGATCTCAGCCTTGTCGACCCCGACAACCGTCGGTCGGTCGACTTCGACGTGCGCCGTCGTCTCCTGGAGGGGATGGGAACCGCGAGCTCAGCGGACGCGCTCGCGTCGATGGACGCAGGTGCCCCGAAGCTGTGGTTGACACATCGTCTCCTGCACCATCGGCGTCGCAACCGGCCGCTCTACGCGACCCAGGCGTACGAGCCGTTGACGGTGACCGGCGAGCGTGCCGGCGATGTCGTCGCCTTCCGGCGTGACCGGCTGGCGGTGGTGATCCCATGCCGTACGGCCGGCGACTGGTCTGGCGCGTCTGTCGTACTGCCGTCCGGACGTTGGCTCGACGTGACGACCGGGACGCCGATCGAAGGCTGCCGTCAGCCATTGGACCAGCTGCTCGCCGGCTTCCCTGTCATCGTGCTCGAACGCGAGAGGACGTGATGCACGAGTTCAGGGTCTGGGCGCCGACACCGCGGCGGGTCGAGCTCGTCGTCGCCAACGGCAACGTCGAGATGTGCAACGCGGGCGGCGGATGGTGGAGCCTGAGGATGGATCATGCCGGCCCGGGCACTCGCTACGGGTTCTCCCTCGACGGCGGGACGCCACGGCCCGACCCCCGATCGGCGTCGCAGCCCGACGGCACCGACGGGCTCTCCGAGCTCGTCGATCACACCTCGTTCGAGTGGACCGACAGTGCTTGGCGCGGCGTGTCGCACCGTGGCGCCGTGCTCTACGAACTGCACGTCGGAACGTTCACGCCGACGGGGACCTTCGACGCGGCCATCGAGCGGATACCTCATCTCGTCGAGCTCGGGATCGACGCCATCGAGCTGCTCCCGGTCGTCGAGTTCTCGGGGACGCGCGGCTGGGGGTACGACGGCGTGGATCTGTTCGCCCCGCACCACGTGTATGGCGGCCCGGATGGCCTGAAGCGCCTGATCGACGCGTGCCACCGGCACGGCATCGGGGTCGTGCTCGACGTCGTGTACAACCATGTCGGCCCGGCCGGCAACCGTCTCGGTGAGTTCGGCCCATACTTCTCCGAGCGTCATCGCACCAATTGGGGCGACGCCGTGAACGTCGACGGACCCGGCAGCGACGAAGTCCGTCGCTTCGTGATCGACAACGCCCTGATGTGGTTGCGCCACTACCACGTCGACGGGTTGCGCCTCGATGCGGTCCATGCGATCGTCGACGAATCGGCGCGTCACGTCCTCGAGGAGATCGCCGCCGAGGTCGACGCGCTCGCCGTCCACGTCCGCCGCCCGCTGTTCCTCATCGCCGAGTGCGACCTGAATGATCCCCGCTTCGTGCGCAGTCGCGAAGCGGGCGGCTACGGGTTCGACAGCGCCTGGGCCGACGAGTGGCACCACGCACTTCACGCCGCGCTCACGAACGACCGCACCGGGTACTACGAGGATTTCGGAACGCTCGCGGCGTTGGCGAAGGCGCTTCGCCAGGCGTGGGTCTACGACGGCATCTGGTCGCGACATCGGCAACGGCACCACGGCCGGTCGCCGGCGGGTCTGGCCGGCCACCAGTTCGTGGTGTGCACCCAGAATCACGACCAGGTCGGCAACCGCGCCGCGGGCGAGCGGTCGAGCGCCCTGATGAGCGAAGGTCGGCTGCGCGTCGCCGCCGCGCTACTGCTCGCAGGACCGTTCACACCGATGCTGTTCCACGGTGAGGAGTGGGGTGCGACCACGCCGTTCCAGTACTTCACCGACCATCGCGATCCAGACCTCGCCGCAGCCGTCAGCCGGGGGCGCCGCGACGAGTTCGCGAACATGGGCTGGGACCCCGACGACGTCCCGGACCCCCAGGCACTCGAGACCTTCGAGCGCTCGAAGCTCGACTGGCACGAGACCGACGACGACGCTCACGCCGCAATGCTCGCCTGGTACCGCGAGCTCATCGCGCTCCGCCGCCATATCCCGGCGTTGAGCGATCCCCGGCTCGATCGCAACCAGGTCGACGTCGACGAGAACCGCGCCACGATCGTGGTGACGAGGGGACCGGTGAAGGTGATCGTGAACCTCGGCGTCGCCGACCATCACTTCCGGTTCACTGCCGAGTCCGATGCGCGCATCCTGGCTGGTTCGGATCCACGTGTCCGCGCCGACGGCACGGGCGTCGTCGTTCCACCCGACGCCGTCGCGGTCGTGCAGGTCGGCGATGCCTGACCGGTGGGGCATCGAGGCGTCGTACACCGACGCGACGGGCCTCCAACAGACCGTCTCGGACCGAACCGTCGAACGCTTGCGGGGCATCATCGGCGAGCCGCGCACGGTCAGCGGACCGCTCGTCGTCGGACCCGAGCAGCACCCTGACCTCGGAGCAGGTGACCTCGTTCTCGAAGACGGCACCGTCCTCACGGTGCGGGGAACGATGCCCGACGAGGTTCCTCTCGGTTACCACGTGTTCACCGACGATTCCGGCACCTCGCGCGATGTGATCGTCAGCCCCCGAACGTGCCATCTCCAGCCGGGTCGCCGGGCGTGGGGGTGGGTCGCGCAACTGTACGCCACCAGGTCCTCTGACAGTTGGGGCATCGGCGACCTCGGTGACCTCAGGCGCCTGGCGACGTGGTCGAACGGGCTCGGGGCCGGGTTCGTGTTGGTCAACCCGATCGGAGCGGTGGCCCCAGGCGACAAGCAGCAGGCCAGCCCGTACTTCCCGGCCAGCCGCCGCTACCGCAACCCGCTGTACCTGCGAATCGAGGAGGTCCCCGGCGCGGCGGACGCCGCCGATACCGTCGAACGCGCCGCCGCCGCCGGAAGGGCCCTCAACGATCGCCGGGAGATCGACCGCGATTCGGTGTGGCGCATCAAACAGACGGCGCTCGAGGCCATCTGGCGAACGCGGGCAACGCGAGAAGAGTTCGACCGTTGGTACCAGAACCAGCCGCGCTCGCTGCGCGAGTTCGCCACATGGTCAGCACTCGTCGAGCTGCTCGGACCCAAGTGGCGCGAGTGGCCGTTCGACTTCCGGCATCCCGACGGCCGCGGCGTTGCCACGGCCGGTGATGCACATGCCGACCGGATCCGGTTCCATGCCTGGCTGCAATGGCTCGTCGAGATCCAACTTGGTCGCGCGACGCAGCTCATTCCGATCGTGCAAGACCTGCCCATCGGGTTCGACCCGGACGGGTTCGACGCGTGGGCGTGGCAGGACATCGTGGCGCTCGACGCGTCGGTGGGCGCGCCCCCTGACGCGTTCAACCGCAACGGTCAGCACTGGGGTTTGCCGCCGTTCATTCCCTGGAAGCTGCGTGAGGCCAACTACCGCCCGT
>DASUEW010000286.1:0-4830 GCA_036274875.1 Ilumatobacteraceae bacterium | reverse complement strand
CACGACGATGCCCATGAGTGAGATGACGATGACGATCTCGATGATGCTGAAACCGCCGTCGCGCCTTCGCGGGTGTCGTTGTCCGTCAGGGCCCGCGGGATCGACGGCACGCCGCCGAACAGTCCTTCGAAGTGTCATTCGTTCCGGCCCGCTCTCCCACGCATGTGGGTTGTCAGGAGCGCATCGGCGAACGATCGGGTCGGCTTGAGCGGAATTCTGTGAAGGATGTGTCAACTCGCCGGCGCGAGTATCTCGCCGGCGCGGAGTTGGGCCGCGTAGACACCCTCACGTGCGGCGAGTTGCTCGTGGGTGCCGATCTCGACGATCCGCCCCCCGTCGAGCACGGCGATGCGGTCGGCCGATCGGACCGTCGACAGCCGGTGGGCGATCACGATCGCTGTCCGCCCGTGGAGGGCGGCCTCGAGCGCGGCTTGGACGTGCGCCTCGTTGTCGTTGTCGAGGTGGCTGGTGGCCTCGTCGAGGATCATGACCGCAGGGTCCTTCAGCAACAGCCGGGCGATCGCGACCCGCTGCTTCTCGCCACCGCTCAGGCGGTAGCCACGTTCTCCGACCACCGTGTCGTAGCCGTCGGGGAGGGCGGCGATGGTGTCGTGGATTCGAGCGGCTCGGCATGCTGCTTCGAGCTCAGCGGGCGTTGCGTCGGGCTTCGCGTAGCGCAGGTTGTCGCCGATCGACTCGTGGAACAGGTGTGGGTCCTGCGACACGACGCCGATCGCCCGGCGCAAGGTCGTCAGCGTGAGGTCGCGGACGTCGAGCCCGTCGATGCGCACGGCGCCGCTGGTGACGTCATAGAGGCGCGGTACGAGCGAGGCGAGCGTGCTCTTCCCGGCGCCTGAGGCGCCGACGAGCGCCAGCGTCTCGCCCGGCTCGACGGTCAGCGACACGCCCTGCAGCACGTCGCGGTCGGGGT
The DNA here is from genome assembly GCA_036274875.1 of Ilumatobacteraceae bacterium. Taxonomy (GTDB): domain Bacteria; phylum Actinomycetota; class Acidimicrobiia; order Acidimicrobiales; family Ilumatobacteraceae; genus JALOLG01. The sequence continues at coordinate 3,899 of DASUEW010000286.1, read as the reverse complement.
CGGCGCCGGGGATCGCCTGCTGTTCGAGCGACGCGATCGACGATTCCGAGGCGGGCGGGTAGCGGAACACGACGTTGTCGAACTCGACCCGCCCCTTCGCATCGACGAGGTCGACGGCGCCCGGCCGCTCCTGGATCGCCTCCGGCGCGTCGAGCACATCGAACACCCGCTCGAAGCTGACCATCGACGTCATCAGGTCGACCCGTGCGTTGGTCAGCCCCGTGAGCGGCTGGTACACGCGCCCGACGAGCGCGGCAAGGGCGACGAGCGTGCCCGGCGTGATGTCGCCGTCGACGACGTAGAGCGCGCCGACGCCGTAGATCGCGGCCGCACCGAGCGCGGCGACGAGTCCGAGCGCCACGAAGAAGACCCGCCCGAGCATGGCCGATCGGATGCCTGCGTCGCGCACTGCATTGGCCCGCTTGCCGAACCTCGTGTTCTCGCGGTCGAGGTCGCCGAACAGCTTGACGAGCATCGCGCCCGACACGTTGAAGCGTTCGGTCATCTGGGTGTTCATCGCCGCGTTGTGCTGCATCTGCTCCCGCGAGATGTCCTGGAGTCGCCGCCCGACCCGGCGCGCCGGGATCACGAAGATCGGGAGCACGGCGAGTGCCATCAATGTCAGCCGCCACTCGAGGGCGAGCATCGTCACCAGCGACGTGACCAGCACGATGACGTTGCTCACCACGCTGCCGAGCGTGCTCGTGACCGCGGTCTGGGCGCCGATCACGTCGTTGTTGAGCCGGCTCGTGATCGCACCGGTCGGCGTGCGGGTGAAGAACGCGATCGGCAGCCGTTGCACCTTCGCGAACAGCGCTCGGCGCAGGTCGGCGATCAGACCCTCTCCCACACGAGCACTGCACCAGCGCTGGACGATCTGCAGCGCGGCGTCGCAGAGAGCTGCGCCGACGGCTGCCGCGGCCAGCCAGAGGATGAGCCGGCGATCGCCGTCGGGGATCGCCGTGTCGAGGATCGCCCGGGTGACCAGCGGCGGGACGAGGGCGAGCAACGCGGCAATCAGGATCGCGGTGAGGAACAGGGCGATGGTGCCGCGGTATGGCTTGGCGAACTGCCACACCCGGCGGGCTGTTCCGCGAGCGAGCCGCGAGCCCTTGACCGAGTCGGCGTCGCGTGGCATCAGGTGATGCGGTCCCATTCGCATGGCGTCAGGCTACGAACACAAATCGAGTCCGACGCCTCGTACGCTGGGCGGTCATGTCGCGCGGCGCATCCAGGTCGTTCTGGGCGATGCCGGCGGCCCTCCGAACTGTGGCGGTCGTGGCGGTGGTGGTGTTCGTGGCGACGTGCTCGTCAGGCGCCGACGTCACGCAGAGGGTGAGCAACAACGCCAGGGCCACGACATTGCCGCCGAACGACGCCACTGCGACGTCCGACCCGAGCGCAAGCAGCGGCTCGACGCCAGATCAGTCCGATCCCGGCGCCATCGCGTGGGAGGAGTTCGACGAAGGCGTCGACACCGCGACCCTCGACGTCCCGGTCGACTACGCGGATCCCGACGGACCGGTGTTCGAGTTGTTCCTCGCCCGTCACCGTGCCGCCAAGCCCGAGGAGCGGATCGGTTCGCTGCTGGTGAACCCAGGCGGACCGGGATTCGGGGGGAGCGAGTTCGCCATCTTCGCCGAGCTCGTACCGTACGACGAGGAGTTGCTCGACCACTTCGACATCGTCGGGTGGGATCCTCGGGGCACCGGCCAGAGCGAACCGTTCGTCGACTGCATCGACGACTACGACCGCTTCTTCGCCGAGCCCGACATCACACCTGACACGGCGCAGGAGCGCGCGGAGGCCGTCGATCTCGCCGAGGAGTTCGCCGACGACTGCGTCGCCAACAACGCCGACATCATCGAGCACATCGGAACGAACAACTCGGCCCGTGACATGGACGCGATCCGTCGCGCGCTAGGCGAGGAGACGATCTCGTTCTTCGGCTTCAGCTACGGGAGCGAGCTCGGTGCGACGTGGGCGACGTTGTTCCCCGACACGGTGCGGGCGGCCGTCTTCGACGGCGCGAGCGATCCGAACGCCGACACCACCGAGTCGAGCATCCAGCAGCTGCGCGGCTTCGAGAGCACGCTGTCGACGTTCCTCGCCGAGTGCAGCGCCGACACCGATTGCGCATTCCACAACGACGGCGACGCCGAGGGTGCGTTCGACGCCCTGATGGCCGAGCTCGACGAGGGTCCGATCCCTGGCCTCCCCGATCGGCCCGACGTCAACCGGCGAGTGGCCCTGACCGGGGTCATCCAGGCGATGTACAGCGAGGTGTACTGGCCGGCGCTCGAGGAATCGCTCGCCGATGCCCGAGCCGGCGACGGGTCCGGGTTGCAGGCGCTCGCCGACAGCTACTTCCAGCGCCAACCGGACGGCACGTACGGCAACGAGCTCGAAGCGTTCCAGGCGATCGGCTGCGCCGACACGAGTGAGCGACTGACCGTCGCCCAGGACGATGCGTTGTCGGCGAGATACACCGCGGCCGCTCCTCGCCTCGCGCCGGAGGGGTCGGCCGGAAGCTACTCGTGCACGTTCTTCCCGGACGCGCTCGACCCGCGCATCGAGATCACCGGCGCCGGAGCAGGTCCGATCGTCGTCGTCGGCACCACCGGCGACCCGGCCACGCCGCTCGACAGCACACGCGCGATGGCCGAGGCGCTCGAGGACGGCCGGCTCGTCGTCGTCGAGGCCGATCAGCACACCGGCTACAACGTGAACACGTGCATCAACGAGGTCGTCAACGACTACCTCGTCGATCTCAACCCGCCCGCCGACGGAACCGAATGCCGCTGAGCTGGTGCTCAGCGTCACGACACGAGGACGGCGGAAGGAGTGGGATTCGAACCCACGGAGACCCAAAGGACCTCAACGGCTTTCGAGGCCGTCCCATTCGTCCGCTCTGGCATCCTTCCGTCGAGCGAGGCTAGCGGTTCCTGTCAGCGGGGCCTCCGGGCGCCCAACTGAACGTCCGGGTATGCCGATACCCTGGGACTCTCGGGCGCTGGGCTTGGGGGGCACTGCAAGGAGGGCGCATGGCCGCGGGTTCGCCCCTCCGGGTGCATGCCTCCGAAGACCGGTTCGGGGCGCCGTTCCCTCCACCCTCGCGTGATTCAGTGCCATCACCTGGCCCGGTGCTGTTCTCGCCGCTCGATCCGACGAGAGCAGCACACGTCATCGTCGGCCAGGAGGTGGCAGATGCGTTCGAGCTCATCTGGCCGAACGGTGAGATCGACGAGCAGTTCCTCGGCTGATCAGAGGGTTGTGGCGTCGCTCACGTCAGGGCGGCGACGGGCCACGAAGAACTCGACGAGCAAGGCGGCGCAATCCTCGTCCCTCACGCCGGCCGTGGTCGGGACTCGATGATTGAGCGTCGTGCCGTCGAGCAGATCGAAGCAACTGCCTGCGGCACCTGCCTTGGGGTCGACGGCGCCGTAGACGAGGTGGCCGAGCCGGGCATTGACCATCGCGCCGGCGCACATCGGGCAGGGCTCGAGCGTGACGACGAGGGCGCAGTCCTCGAGCCGCCAATGGCCGATCGTGGCGGCCGCGTCGCGCAGCGCCAGGATCTCGGCGTGCGCGGTTGGGTCACCGGTCAATTCACGCTCGTTGTGCCGGGCGGCGAGCACCTCTCCATCGCGCACGACGACAGCGCCCACGGGGACATCGCCGTGTTCGAGGGCGGCCCGAGCCTCGTCGAGCGCCGCCTGCATCCACGCCGCGTGCAAGATCGACGTGGTCGACTCCACGGCCTCCTGGTCGGGGTTCGCCATGGCGGAGGGAGTGGGATTCGAACCCACGGTGGGTTGCCCCACACACGCTTTCCAAGCGTGCCGATTCGGCCGCTCTCGCATCCCTCCACGCGTTGAGCACCAGACAAGCAGACAAAC
>DASUEW010000285.1:0-5888 GCA_036274875.1 Ilumatobacteraceae bacterium | reverse complement strand
CCGACAGCTGGCGGCGGCCGAGGAGCTCGTCGAGGAGTGGCGGCGCGCCGACGACGGTCGCTCGGTGACGGTCCTGCGACCGGCCCTCGCGATGGCCGACGACGGTACGTCGTCGCTCGTGCGCGCGCTCGCGGCGGGGCTTGGCCACCGGTTCGGAGAGGACGATCCGGTCGCCCAGTTCGTGCACCTCGACGACGTCGCTTCCGCCGTCGCGCTCTCGGTCGAGCGACGCCTCGACGGCGTCTACAACGTCGCTCCGGACGGATGGATCCCCGGTGAACGGGTCCGCGCCCTGACCGGTGACCGTCTCCGGTTCCCGTGGCCCGAACGGCTGCGCGAGGTGGTCGGCGCGCTGCGCTGGCGGTTCCAGCGCGGTCCGATCCCGCCCGGGCTCGGCCCGTACACCCGCGAGCCATGGGTGGTCGCCAACGACAAGCTGCGATCGGCTGGATGGACCCCGACGGTCACCAACGAGCAGACCTACGTCGAGGGCACCGAGGCGAGGTGGTGGACGATGGTGACCCCGAAGCGCCGCCAGGAGCTCTCGCTCGGAGTGATGGTCGGTGTGATCGCGACCGTTTCGCTCGTCGGCTTCAGTCTCGCTCGCCGGTGGCTGCGTCGCCGACGAGATCGCCGATCGGAGTGAAGTTCGCGTCGCCGCTGTCGTCGTGCTCGATGCACATGCCCACCACGTCGCCATCGTCATCGACCACCGGTGTGCCGTCGGCGGCCTCGACCTGCTCGATCTGCGCGAACTCCACGAGCATCGGTGGATCGGCGAGCACGGTGACGACATCGTCGGCACGTGGCATCTCGACCGCGACGTCGAGGCCATGGCCGTACGCCTCGGAATCGAGCGACACCCATGCGATGCCGCCGCTCTCACCCGGATCGACCACGTGCGCCCGCGTGACGTGTCCCGTGACGAGCACGACGTCGATCAGTCGGTTGTCGAGCCGGGCCGTGTTCAGCTGCGTGATCCGGACGATCGAACGGCTCGACATGACCGCCAGGCCGTCGTTGCCGATCGGCGTCGCGATCGGGTGGAGCGCCAGGCCCGTGACGTCGCGTCCGAGGCTTGCCGATGCCACCAGCTGGGCGGACGTCGGGGCGGACGGAAGGGAGTCGGGGTTGCTGGTCGAGCTGACCGCGACCGGCGACTCGGTGCGCTGTGGGGCGAGCGTCAGCACGAGCAGCGCCACCGCGAGCACGCCGGCCGCACCTCCGATCAGGGCGATCGCTCGCGACGTGCTGCTCGGCTCCTCGGCCGACAGCGCCGCGCGGTTGGCGGCAGCGAGCTCGGATGGGTGTCGCCACGCACGTTCGTGCGGGGGAAGAGGTGCTCGCTCCACGAGAGCGCGAGCGTACTCGGGGACGCCGACCGGCGGGCATCGCCCTCGAGCGACGCACGGCTACGATGCCTGCGTGCACGCACCACGCCACGGCGACGATTGGCTCGGACTCACGGAGCACGCGTTGTCGATCGGTGCGGCCTACGAATGGGCCGTGCGGCCGGATTGTGGAGCCGTCGTGCTGTTCAGCGGCACCGTGCGTGACCACGCCGAGGGACGCGAGGGGGTCGAACACCTCACGTACGAGGCCTACGACGAACAGGTCGTGCCCCGGATGCAGTCGATCGCCGACGAGGTCAGGATTCGCTGGCCGACGGTCGGGCGCATCGTGCTGCTGCACCGAACCGGGCGCGTCGAGCTCGGCGCCAGCTCGGTCGTCGTGGTCGCGTCTGCCCCGCACCGACCCGAAGCGTTCGAAGCGGCGCGATTCGCGATCGATGCGCTCAAGGCGTCGGTGCCGATCTGGAAGCACGAGGTCTGGGCCGGCGGTGCCGAGTGGGGCACCGGATCGACAGCGTTGCAGGAGGCGTCGACGATCGACGTGCCGGCGGCGAGGAGCGACTGAGTGCTCGGGGTCGTCGTGGCCGTCGTGGCCGTGTTGCTCGTGATCGGCGCGGTGGTGACGTACCGGCTGGCCCGTTCGAACGACACCGTCGAGTCGTTCCGTCGCCAGATCGACGCGCTGTCGCCAGAGGCACGTCGTGGCGTCGTCGACCAGGTGAACCGGATCGATGACGACACAGCCGAGGCAGCTGGCGCGGACACTGTCGACCCGCCGGACGATGAACATGGCTCGTGATCAGCGAGCCGTGATCGGAGCACGTCACGATGGCTCGTGACCTCGCAATCGATCTCGGCACTGCCAACACGCTCGTCTACATGAAGGGCCGCGGCATCGTGCTCAACGAGCCCTCGGTCATCGCCCTCAACCGCCAGACGGGCGAGGTGCTCGCCACGGGACGCGAGGCGTGGCAGATGATCGGCCGTACCCCTGGCTACATCGTCGCGGTGCGCCCCCTGCGGGGTGGCGCGATCACCGACTTCGAGATCACCGAGCGGATGATCCGACTGCTCCTCCAACGCGTCGGCGTCAGCCGTTTCACGCGACCCAAGGTCGTGATCTGCGTGCCGTCGGCGATTACGGAGGTCGAGCGCCGCGCCGTCACCGATGCTGCGCGACGCGCCGGCGCTGCCGACGCCAACCTCATCGAGCAACCGATGGCGGCCGCGATCGGCGCCGATCTGCCCATCGACGAGCCGGTCGGGAACATGGTCATCGACATCGGTGGCGGCACGAGCGAGACGGCCGTCATCAGCCTCGGTGGCATCGTCGCCCTCGAGGCCGTCCGCGTCGGGTCGTTCGACATGGACGCCGCGATCCAGAACTACGTGCGGCGTGAGCACGGCATCGCCATCGGTGAGCGCACTGCCGAGGAGATCAAGATGGCGATCGGGTCGGCCGACCCGACCGACGACGAGAGCCAGGCCGAGGTGCGCGGCCGCGATCTGATGACAGGCCTGCCGAAGACGGTGCTGTTGACCCCCGAGGAGATCCGGTACGCGATCGAAGATGTCGTGTCGTCGATCGTCGCATCCGTCATCCGCTGTCTCTCCAAGGCGCCGCCGGAGCTGTCGCAGGACTTCCTCGTGCGCGGCATGTACCTCGTCGGTGGCGGCGGGCTGCTGCGCGGGCTGGCATCGCGCATCGAACGGGAGACGAAGGTGCCGGTGCGCATGTCGAACGTTCCGCTCGAAGCCGTCGTGCTCGGCGCCGGTCACGTGATCGAGCACTACGACGCGCTCAAGGGGATGTTCATGGGGGCGCGTCGCGCCGCCCGCTGATGCGGCTCGATGAACACGCCGCGGCGGCGATGGCCGCCGGTCTCGACCGGATCCGCTCCGAGTTCGAGATCCCCGACGGCTTCCCCGCCGCGGTCGACGAGGCCGCCCGACGACTGGCCCATCGCCCGACCGGCACTGAGCACGGCACTGGGCACGTCGACCGCACCACGATCGAGTTCGCGACGATCGACCCGGCCGGTTCCACCGACCTCGACCAGGCGTTCGCGCTCGCCGTGGATGGCGACGACATCGTGCTGCAGTACGCGATCGCCGACGTCGGCTGGTTCGTGCAGCCGGGCGACCCGCTCGACACCGAGGCATGGAGCCGCGGCGTGACGGTGTACCTCCCCGACCGGAGATCACCGTTGTACCCGGCGGCGCTGTCGGAGGGCGCGGCGAGCCTGTTGCCCGACGTCGACCGACCCGCTGTGATCTTCGTCGTACGTGTCGATCAGCACGGTGGTGTGAAGCTCGACGGCGCCGAACGCGCCGTCGTTCGCAGTCGCGCCAAGCTGGCGTACGAGAGCGTGCGGCCCGGCGACCTGCCGCCCGAGTTCGCCGAACTGGCGGCGCGCGTCGAGGCCGCCGAATCGGCACGGAACGCGTCGCGGGTGGCGTTCCCCGAGCAGGAGATCGAGCGGGAACCGGACGACGGCTTCGAGCTGCGCTATCGCCCGCGGACGCCGGCCGAGGAGCAGAACGCGGCGTTGTCGCTGGCGGCCAACATGGCGATCGCCGACGCGCTGTCGGCGGCGGGGACCGGGCTGTTCAGGGTGATGCCGGAGGTCGATGAGCGGCGCGCCAGGCGCTTGCGCCACACGGCGCAGGCGTTCGGCCTCGACTGGCCCAAGGATGCGACGTTGTCCGCCTTCGAGCGTTCGCTCCCGCGTGACGACCCGCGGACGTCGGCATTTCTGTTGGCCGTGCGCCGGGCGAGTGGCGGCGCGAGCTATGCGCCGTACCGACACGGCGATCGCCCTTGGCACGCCGCGGTCGCGGCGACCTACGCGCACGCGACGGCCCCCCTGCGACGGCTGCAGGATCGCTACGTCATCGAGGCGGTCCTCGCCATCGCCAACGGCCAGGAAGTGCCGTCCGAGATCGAGGCGGCCTTCGCCGGCCTGCCCGCGGCGATGGATGCTGGTGAGCAGCGTGCCAACCGGGCCGATCGAGCGGCACTCGACCTCGCCGAGGCGGTGGTGCTCGAGGGCTGCGAGGGCCAGCTGTTCGAGGCGGTCGTCACCGACGAGGACGACCGTGGGGTATGGATCCAGATCACCGACCCGGCGATCGTGGCCCGCGTCGAGGCCCGTCATGTCGATCCGGGAGATCCTGTGCGGGTGCGGCTCGTCGCCGCCGAGCCCGACGACCGAGCGGTGCGTTTCGAGCGCGTCAGCTGACGGGCACGATGCGGTTCACGGATCCACCCCCCGACAGCACGTAGAGCTCCTGGTCGGGCCCGGCGACGACGGCGGTGATGTCGTCGACCGTCCCGAGTGGGAGGTTGCGCTCGCCGGCGAGGTCGAGCACCCGGACCCTGCCCGAGCAGTAGTCGCCGTAGACGTAGCCACCCCACAGGTCGGGGATCGCCGCCCCGCGGTACGGTGCGCCACCGCTGATCGAGCACTCCGCGCCGTGGGGGTACACGAGCACCGGCGCCACATGGCCGTCGGCGGGCTGGTCGTCGTTGAATCGTTCGTTGCCCTCGTAGGCGCTCCATCCGAAGCTGAGGCCACGGCCGGCGACCGAACCGTCGGGCGGCGCGGCGACGAGGTCGATCTCCTCGAACTGGTTCTGGCCGACGTCGGCGATCCAGAGATCACGGGTCACCGGGTCGAACGTGAACTTCCACGGGTTGCGCAGCCCGATCGACCAGATCTCTCCGAGCGCGCCTTCGGTGCCGACGAACGGGTTGTCGGACGGCACGGTGTATGGAGCGCCGCCCGAAGGGGTCGGGTCGATGCGTGAGATCTTGCCGAGCAGCGTCCCGAGGTCGAGGGCGCGGCGTTCCGGGTCGCCGCCGGAGCCACCGTCGCCGAGGCCGATGTACAGCATCCCGTCGGGGCCGATCGCGAGGTCGCCGCCGTTGTGGTTGGCGTACGGCTGGTCGACGTTCATCAGCACCCGTTCGGTCCCGCGGTCGAACGTCCCATCTCCGTCGACGGCGAACTCGGAGATCACCGTGTCACCGCCGCCGTCGATGTAGTTGACGTAGGCACGGTCGCCGGCCGGGTGGAACTCCAGTCCGAGCAGGCCTTGCTCACTGCTGGCGTCGGTGAGGTCGGTGATGTCGAGCACCGTTCGGGTGGCGCCGCTCGTGGCGTCGACGGCGGTGACGAGGCCGGCCTGCCCGACCACGTACAACGTCGGGTCATCCTGACGCCAGGCGAGGTCGACCGGTGCGGCGAGCTCGGTGATCGTGGCGAACTCGACCTGCGGGTCACCGACGTCGGACGCCGGCCGCGTCGGGGCGACGGGCGGTTCGGTGACGGGTGCACCGGAGGCTGGCGGTGCCGCGGTCGCGGCAGGGTCGGCCGACGGTGCGGACGCGTCGGGCGCCGCCGTTCCCGGCGCCTCGCCGGTCGGAGGGCTCGCCACTGCGACTGACGACGTGGTGATCACAGCCGTACTTCGTCCTTCATCGGCGTTGTCGACGTCGTCGTCGGCGCATGCGCTCGCGGCGAGCAACAGCGC